>CALBXO010000910.1 GCA_937890335.1 uncultured Pseudomonadota bacterium
GCCGGTTGTGAACTTTAACCTCAAGGGCGCTTGAGCATGGGGACCGCCCTCCAGAAGCTGTTGTTTGTCTGCAGCCGAAACCAGTGGCGCAGCCCCACGGCGGAGGCGGTGTTCCGTGGGTGGCCAGGCGTGTCTGCGAGGTCCGCCGGTACGAGTCCGAACGCCCGGCGCACCGTCTCCGCAGCCGACCTGCGCTGGGCGGATGTGGTCTTCGTGATGGAGGGCAAACACCGCGACCGGCTGCGAGCGACCTTTGGGCGACTGGTGCAGCACAAACCCCTCCACGTGCTCGACATCCCGGACGAGTACAAATTCATGGACCCCGAGCTGGTAGAGATTCTCGAGGCGCAGGTGCCCCCTTTGCTGGACGATGGCGACGCGTGACCGACCCTGTGAGGCTGCTGTGTTTCGGTCGACCCGTGCCGACGCTATGTTGATGCCCATGCGCGGTCAGCCACTCTTCCTGTTCGCCCTGGCGCTGGCCATAGGCTGGTCCATGGGGTGTTCCAGCACCGGACCCATCGCCGAGCCCGACGTGGGCGAGCGTGATGCGACCCCGCCCCCGATCCCTGACGGCTGCGTGATCCCAGAGGCGCCGAGTGTGGCGACGATGAAGGCGCAGGTCGCGTTTCCGGACGTGCGGCTGACGCAGCCGGTGTTTCTGACCCACGCCGGCGACGGGAGCGGGCGCCTCTTTGCGGTGGAGAAGCAGGGGCGAATCCTCGTGTTTCCCAACCGGAGAGATGCCACGGCGACGGTGTTCCTCGACATCCGTGAGCGCGTTTTTTCCAAGGGCGGCAACGACGAGCGCGGCCTGTTGGGATTGGCGTTTGACCCCGACTACAACGACAACGGCCACCTCTACGTCAACTACACGGCGAACCGCGAAGGGACCCCAACTGTCGTCTCTCGCTTCACGGTGAAACCGGACGATGCGGGCGCGGCGCAGGCGGACTCAGAGCTTGTACTGATTGGGTTTGACCAGCCGTACTCCAACCACAACGGGGGCATGATCGCGTTTGGCCCGGACCGCATGCTCTACATCTCCGCCGGCGACGGTGGTTCGGGGGGCGATCCACAGAACAACGGCCAGAACCTGCGCACGCCATTGGGAACGATCCTGCGCATCGATGTCAGCGGGGCGGCGGTGGCAGGCGGCTACTCCGTGCCGCCGGACAACCCGTTTCTGGGCCAGGGGATCGACGAGGTGTGGGCCTACGGGCTGCGCAATGTGTGGCGCTTCTCCTTCGACCGGCTCACGGGCGCGCTGTGGGCGGCGGACGTGGGGCAGCGGAAGATTGAAGAGGTCGATGTCATTGTGCGCGGAGGCAATTACGGCTGGCGCGTCATGGAAGGGTCGAGCTGTTACAACCCGGACACGGACTGCGACAGCGACGGACTTATCGGGCCCGTGACGGAGTATGACCACGGCGTGGGGCTGTCCATCACCGGCGGCTATGTCTACCGCGGCACCCGCCTGCCGGAGCTCGCGGGCAGCTACGTCTACGCCGACTTTGCAGATGGCCAGATCTTCGCGCTCTCCTCGTCCGACGACCCCGTGCCGCCGCCGCTCGGCCACCTCGTCGCGGAGGGGTTTGAGGTCGCGGAGATCGCCCGTACCGGGCTGCGCGTGAGCTCGTTTGGCGAGGATGAGCAGGGCGAGTTGTACATCGTCGACTACCGCTCGGGTCAGATCTTCGACCTGGAGCGGGCGGCGCCGGCGCCGGATGCGGCGGCGTTTCCTGTTACGCTCACGCAGACGGGGTGCTTCACGGATGTGCCGAGCCGCACGCCCCACGACTCGCTCGTACCCTACGAGGTCAACAGCCCGCTATGGAGCGACGGCGCCCGCAAAGAGCGGTTTTTTGTGCTTCCGGAGGGCGGCAAGATTGGTTTCAACGCGTCGGGGGCGTGGGAGTTTCCGGAGCGCACCACCTTCGTCAAACACTTCTTTCTGGACGACGACGCCGGCAGCCGGGCGGTGGAGACGCGCTTCCTGGTGCGCGACTCCGACGGCTGGCACGGGTACACCTACGCCTGGAACGCAGAGCAGACCGAGGCGTTTCTGCTCCAGAGTGATGCCCGCCGGGATTTTTCTCTTGAAGTGGGCGGCGTGAGCGAGACGCTCGTGTGGCACTACCCCTCCCAGGCGCAGTGTCGCGCGTGCCACACCGTCGCCAGCGGCTCCGTGCTCGGCGGCTCGACGAACCAACTCAACCGCACCGTCGAAGTCGATGGTGTCGGCGTGGAACAGATTGATCACTTTGTGGCCCTCGGCCTGTTCGACGCGCCGGTTGCCGCCGCGGCGCAGCTTCCCCGGTTGCCCGATCCCGGTGGGGACGCCTCGGTTGCCACGCGGGCCCGTGCGTACGTCCACGCGAACTGCGCCCATTGCCACCTCCCCGACGGCATCGCGACCAGCGACATCGATCTTCGGTTTGAGACGGCGCTTTCAGCCTCGCGTGCGTGCGACACGGCGCCGCGCCAGGGAGACCTGGACGTTCCTGGGCTGCGAATCATCGCGCCGGGTGACGCGGCGCGGTCGTCGGTCTACCTGCGCATGCTTCGCCGCGACGACGCCGGCATGCCCTCGTTGGCGTCGTCGGTGGTGGATGACGAGGGGGCGGAGCTCGTGCGCGTCTGGATCGATGGCCTGGACGGCTGCGATCCCTAGACCATATGGAGTGACCGGCTCCAGTTCGCGCCAACCGGAGTTGCCGTATTCAGGCCACAGTGGCAAGTTGACTCGCCATCCGCGCAGATGCTGCACGCGTCTGTGACGGGATCGAGGCCGGCGGGCCCGGTGGCACCGTGTTTGCACCTGGTGCTGCGCACGCATGAAGACTGGAGCACGACCGATGAAGAATTCCCTCCTTGTTTTGACCTTCCTTGCCGCGACTGTCGCGCTCGGAGCCTGTGGCGGCGCCTCGACGGAAGACGGCGACGCGGCGAACAACGGCGGTGGGAAGACAGACCGCAACTGCGTCAAGGGCAAGCCCTGCGGCGACAGCTGCATCGCGCTCGACAAGGAGTGCCACATCGAGTCGGCCGAGCCCGCGTGCGAGGTCCACAACGCCTCGGGCAACGACGTGGGCGAGAACTTCGTCGCAGGCTTCACGGACCCGCTGGCCGAGCTGGTGCTCAAGCCCGGCGACAGCTGCCCGACCACGTTCGCCGAGACGCTCGAGAAGCTGCGCCAGATCGACAAGTCGGGCTTCTGTAACGAGGGCGGACGCACCGGCGTGTCCACGATGGTGGTCAGCGAGCGGGCGCAGATCCTGGACGAGCCGGACAGCATGCGCCTGGTCATCACCCGCACCTGCGGCGACCGTGAGGAGCACGAGTTGATCTTCAGCGTGTTCGCCGGACCTGGTCAATTCGACAAGCGCAACGCCGAGGCCATCGCCTTCGACAAGGCCAGCGGCGAGTTCAACTACTACTCGATCGAGGGTGGCAAATGGGAGTGGCACGGCAGCTCGATGGACATGCTCCGCGACGACGCAAGCTCCCGTTGCGCGGCCTGCCACACCGGTGGTGGCCTCATCATGAAGGAGCTCGACTCCCCGTGGCTGCACTGGGAGGGGCACCACGACACGCCTGGCGCCGCCGACCTGGTGGACGGCAACGAGGATCTGGGTGAGCAGAACGACGGCATCGCCATGGAGAACCTGGTCCGTGACGGCAACGCTGCCTGGACCCCGACGCGGGTGAAGAACCTGGCTGCGGAGAAGGATTTGCGCGCCTTGCTGGCCCCCTTGTTCTGCTCGGTGGAGGTCAACCTCGACAACGGCGCCGACTTTGCGGACAGCGAGTTCAGCTTCCTGGGCGCGGACTTCTTCCTGGACCCGAAGTTCCGTACGTTCAGCAGCGTCACCATCGACACGGACAAGTACACCGCTCAGATGGAAGCCAACGGCCAGGAGGTCGTGGATGGCAACGGCTCAGCCCTGACCAGGGACGGCGAAAAACTGCGCGACACGATCTTCGCGTTTCCGTTCCCGGAGCGTGCCGCCGCCGACAGCTCGCACGTGGATGAGCTGCGCAACCAGGGCATCATCGACCGGGACTTCATGCTCGACGTGTTGTCCGTGGATTTCACGCGGCCGGTGTTCAGCGACGAGCGCTGCGGTCTGCTGGAGTTCGTCCCCGAGGGTGCCGATCTGAATCCAGTGGCCATCAGCGAGGG
>CALBXO010000911.1 GCA_937890335.1 uncultured Pseudomonadota bacterium
AGGCCGACGGCACCCTCGTGGGCCGCGCCATTGCCGCGCTGCGCGAACGTGGGGTGCTCACCCGCGCCGTCGCCGGCCACGGATTGCAGATTTCTCCGCCGCTCACGGTGACCCTCGCCGAGATCGACGACATCGTTTCCCGGTTTTCCGCTGCACTCGCTGCTGTTGCCTGACACAACCACGGTTCAAACAAGATGACAGTCCACACCATCAAGAGCGTCTTCGCGGGTGACGCCGCCCTCGGCGCAGAGGTCACCATCCAGGGCTGGGTCCGCACCCGGCGCGACTCCAAAGCGGGCCTCAGCTTCATCGCCCTTCACGACGGTTCCTGCTTTGACGCCCTGCAGGTCATCGCACCGGACACGTTGACCAATTACGCCTCCGACGTGCAGCGCATCACCTCCGGCGCCGCAGTCCGCGCGACGGGTGAGCTGGTCGAGAGCCCGGGCAAGGGCCAGAAATTTGAAATCAAGGCCCACACTGTCGAGGTTGTTGGGTGGGTGGAGGACCCCGAGTCCTACCCGATGCAGCCCAAGCGCCACTCCCGTGAATTCCTCCGTGAGAACGCGCATCTGCGCATGCGGACCAACCTGATTGGCGCCGTGACGCGCGTGCGCAACTGCCTTGCGCAGGCGACCCACCGCTTCTTCCACACCGAGGGCTTCTTCTGGATTCACACGCCGATCGTCACGGCCAGTGATTGCGAGGGCGCCGGGGCAATGTTCCGCGTGTCCACGCTCGACTTCGCCAACATCCCCAGGACCGACAAGGGCGAGATCGACTGGAACCAGGACTTCTTTGGGAAGGAGGCGCACCTGACGGTGTCCGGCCAGCTCAACGTCGAGACCTACTGCCTGGCCATGAGCAAGGTCTACACATTTGGGCCCACGTTCCGCGCCGAGAACTCCAACACGCGCCGGCACCTGTCCGAGTTCTGGATGATCGAGCCGGAGATCGCCTTCGCCGATCTCATGGACAACGCCAGACTCGCCGAGCAGTACCTCAAGTACATCTTCAAGGCTGTGTTGGAGGAGTGCCCGGACGACGTCGGCTTCTTCAACAAATTCGTCGACAAGACAGTGCTGGCTCGCCTCCAAAAGCTCGTCGACGCCGAGTTCGCGGTCATGACCTACACCGACGCCATCACGGCGCTGGAGAAGTCCGGCGAGAAGTTCGAGTTCCCGGTCAAATGGGGCGTGGACATGCAGAGCGAGCACGAGCGCTTCTTGACCGAGAAGGTCGTCGGCGCGCCTGTGGCCGTGATCAACTACCCGAACGAGATCAAGGCGTTCTACATGCGCCTGAACGACGATGGGAAGACCGTCGCCGCCATGGACGTCCTCGCTCCCGGCATCGGTGAGATCATCGGTGGGAGCCAGCGCGAGGAGCGGCTGGACGTACTGGACCGCAGGATTGAGGAGTTCGGGCTGCACGCGCCCGACTATTGGTGGTACCGCGACCTGCGCAAGTACGGCACCGTGCCCCACGCGGGCTTCGGCCTCGGTTTTGAGCGCGCGGTGATGTACGCGACCGGCGTGGACAACATCCGCGACGTCATTCCCTTCCCGCGCGCGCCCAAGCAGGCCGAGTTCTGACGACGCGGCGCGCACCGTCCGCTTGATCCTCGGCCCGCCAGGGGCGACGATGTCCCCATGCGTCCGTACCTGGCATCCGTCCTCCTGCTCATCGCGTCGCTCGCCGTCGGCAACGTCGCGCGGGCGGACGACGTTGCCGAGAAGGTGGAGGGGCTGGTGGCCGACGCGCAAGCAGCCTACGGCGAAGACGACTACGCCCGCAGCATCACGCTGCTCGACGAGGCGTACGCGCTCTATCCGGACCCGGCCATTCGCTACAATATGGCGCGCGCGTACGAAGCCCACGGAGATTGCGAGCGCGCCAGGTGGGCCTTTCGCGATGTGATGGACGACGAGGACGCCGACCCCGACGTGCGCAAGCTTGCGCAGACCGGACTGCGCAGCATGACCTGCAAGGAGGACGGATTCGCGCTGACCCCGGTCCGCCCCGCGGAGCCGTGGACCGTGCCCGGCTGGGCCGCCTGGACCTGCGTCGGAGTGGGTGCCGTGAGCGTCGCCATGGGCGGGGTGCTACACGCCGTCAGTTACGAGACGCACGACGAACTCACCCGCCTGGGCTCCGACGGCGTCAACCGGCCGGAGTACAACGATGTGCGGTCGCAATTGGAGGGCGAGATTCTGTCATCCCGGTTGTTCTACGGCGTCGGGGCCGTCCTTGTGGGAACAGGCCTGCTCGGCCTGCTGTTGATAGACGAGCCAGTGGATCTAGCCATCCTGGCGGTCCCGGACGGCTTTGCTCTGCAGGCATACGCGGCGTGGTAAACGAAGGTCTCACGGAGGGCGTCGTCATCGACGACCGCTACGTCATCGAGTCCCGCCTGGCGCAGGGCGGATTCGGGGAGATCTTCCGTGCATTCGACCGTGCCACCAACTCCTCTGTGGCCATCAAGACCGTCTTGCGGGATGCGCTCGAGCGCGACGACGTCGCCGTGCGCCTGTTGCGGGAAGCCAAGCTGGCGCAGTGCCTGACCCACCCCAACACCGTCGACATTCTCCACGTGGGCTCCCTGCCCGGCGACAACCGTCCCTACATCGCGATGGAGCTGCTCCACGGCGCGCCGCTCAGCGCCTGGCTTCACGGCAAACACACCATCTCGCCCGAGGCGCTGGCCGCGCTGTTGCGGGATGTGCTGGGAAGCCTGGCGGAAGCCCATCACATGGGAATCGTCCACCGCGACGTGAAGCCGGACAACCTCTTCGCCTGCTCCGACGGCCGGATCAAGGTCCTGGATTTTGGCATGTCCCTGGCGGTCGCCGGGGAATGGGGGGAGACCACGGCGGAGCAACTGACCAAGACAGGGTGGATTGGCGGCACGGTTGATTACATGGCGCCCGAGTTCTTTGGCGAGACGTCGCACATCGGTCCGACAGTGGATGTCTACGCCGTCGGTTGTGTGGCCTACCGCGCCCTGGCGGGGCACGCTCCCTTCCATGGTGGGACGATGACCGCGGTGGCCATGCGCCACATTCAGGAGCCGGTACCGCCGCTGCCGGAGGGCACGCCCCCTGGGCTTGTCGCCACCATCCTGGGTGCCCTGGAGAAGAACCCGCACCGGCGGTTTCCAGATGCGGGCAGTATGTTGGCCAGTCTGCCCTCCATGGATGAGGTGCGCCCCTGGACCCAGATTCTCGCGGGGTCGGCCCCGGTCTCGGACGGCCCGACGACGTTTCAGGCGCAACCGGGCGCTCCCGCACCGTACATCGCCGTTCCGGCGCCCGCGGTCTACGGCGGCGGACCCACTTCTTCGGACTACGCGGGCGCCCCCCCGGCTCCCTCGGCGTACGGCGCCCCCCCGGCACCTTCGGCCCCGGCGGCTGCACCCAGCACTGCGGCCTATGGTGCGCCCTCCGATTCTCCGGTCCACGGCGCCGCGCCGTCGCCGCAGATCGCACCGCCCGAGACGGAGCGGGAGACGGCAAACACCAA
>CALBXO010000912.1 GCA_937890335.1 uncultured Pseudomonadota bacterium
ACAAGCGAAACACGACCACCGAGTTCCGGGCGAACGCTGTGCGTGACTACCTGCTCAAGAAGGGCGTCAGCCCCAACCGGCTTGAGGCCAAGGGCTATGGCTCGACGCAACCGCTCGTGCCCAACAGCTCCGGCCGCAACCGCGAGATCAACCGCCGCATCGAGTTCGCCGTCGTAGGCGGCGCGACGGGCAGCGCGGAGTGAGATGAACTCGAAGACCTCGGCGAGGATACGTAGCGGAAACGGCTACTCCTTCCTGCAACTCGGCGGGGTGGTGGACGAAGACAACAATCTTCGCGCGCTGACACCCCGACTCGAGGCCGAGACGCTGATCCTGGACTTGAGCGATGTGGACCGCATCAACTCTTGCGGCGTCCGCGACTGGGTCAACTGGCTCGGCGACCTGAACAGCCAGGGCAAGCGAGCGGTGATGATCCGCTGCGCGCCGGCGATCGTGGCGCAGGCCAACATGGTCACCAACTTCCTTGGTGACGCCCTGATCCTCAGTTTCTTCGCCCCGTACTACTGCCCCAGCTGCGACCGCAGCGAGGACAAGCTGCTCCACGTCCAGCAGTTTGCCGGCATGGACGAGGTGGTGGCCCCGCAGTTCCAGTGCGACACCTGCGGCCAGGCGCTCGAGTTTGATGACTTTGAGGAGTCCTATTTTGCGTTTGTGAACGCCATGGACCTCAGCAAGCTCGACGCGGACCTGCAAGCGACCGTGGAGCGAGCCACGCCGGGGCTCGAGCAGAAGCTCCGGGAGCTGGACGCCGGGCACATCACCCAGCTCAGCGGCCCAGTGCACACCCTGTCACGCCCCGGCACAACCCCGGTCCCGAGGCCGACCACGGGGGACAAGGCGTTTCCGGGTCTCATCGCCTCCACAAGCGACGTCGCCAAGGTTCACAGCGGCCCGGTTCCGGCCAAGACCAGCGTAACGATTCCGGCGCGCAGCCGACGAAATCTGCTGTCGGCCGCCTCCATCATCACGTTCATCATGATCGCGATTTCACTCGTGGTCGTCCTGATCCTCACGTACCTCGTCCTGACCATCAAATAAGATGAGCCTCGCCGACCAAGTTGAGGTGATACGGGCACTGCAGGGGGCGTTCCTGGACGCCTGGGTTGTGGTGGACCTGGACATGCGGGTCATCGCGTTCAACCGCGCTTTCTTCACGCTGTTCCCCAAACGCATCGCGCGCAAACTCGAGGGCCGGGTCCTGGGTGAGGTGCTCCCGTTTACGTTCGGTGGTGCCGCGCTGCACCCGGCGGCCGAGTGCATCGAGAAGGGCGGCAACGTGCGCTACGACGAGGTAGAGGGGAAGTACGAGGGCGGCGAGCGACAGAACTTCATCGTCTCTGCGACACCGCTCGGCGAGGCGGCTGCGGTCAGCGGCGCGCTGGTGGTCCTCCGGGACGTGACCGACGAGGCCGCGATCCAGTCCAAGTACAGGGACATGATCGGCGAGGAGGCAGACGAGCGTTCAGACCTGCGCGACGTGCTCGCGCGACGGACCCGTGAGCTGCTGGCGGCCAACGACCAGCTCAACCGTATGCAGGAAGAACTGACCGCCTACCGCACAGGTCTCCTGCTCCCCGGGCACGCAGCGGATCCCGGGCGACAGCCCGCAGGCCTGGACTGAGATGGGATTGTCGCTGCGCATCAAGGTCATTGGGACGACCGTGCTGCTGCTGGTGTTTGTCATCGCCATCTTCAGCGTCCTCCAGGTGCGCATGGCCACCGGTGACCTTGACGCCGAGACCAGCCGCCTGCGCGAGCTGCGGACCGCCCAGGCCGAAGAACTCGGCCGCACGACCGTGGGAAACATCTCCGCGGGGACTGCGTTCGCCATCGCAGAGAACGACTACACAGCCCTGCAATCGCAAATCGGACCCGTCGTTCGGCGAACCGAGGGTTCCGACGCGCCCATCAAGACCGCCGCAATCTACAACGAGCGTGGCGAGGTCCTGGCGCATGCCAGCCAGGGCAGCGACGAACGCCCAGAACCGCTCGAGGTGGAGTCACTCACTGACCTGAAGGACGCCACAAGCCAGCTCCTGATGTCCGGCGACGAAGGCGCCCCAGACCGGGTCCTCGTGACCGCACCCATCATTGACCGAAACGGAAAGCGATGGGGGTTTGCCCGCTTTGAGTACGACCTGGTCGGACTTCGGGCAGACCTCGAGGGCATCGAGACGCGCGCCACGGACAGGAGCCGTACCATCGTCCAACGCGCCGCCGGTCTTGGGGCGCTGGCCATTGTGCTCGGGCTCCTCATCTCCATTCTGCAGGCGCTCGCCATCACAGGCCCGATTGTCAGCCTGACCCAGTCGGCGCAGGCCATCGCTGGCGGCGACTTGTCCGCCCGCGCGGAGGTCAGCTCAAGGGACGAACTCGGGGTGCTGGCGTCGAGCTTCAACACCATGGCGGAACGCATCGTCGGACTGCTGCAGGAGACCGCGGCGAAGACAGCTCTCGAGCGCGAGCTGGAGGTCGCCCGGATCATCCAGGAGACGCTCCTCCCACCACCGGGCGAGGTCCAGCGCCAGCGCATTCGGTTTGCCGGCTATCTCAGGTCCGCCTCCATCTGCGGCGGCGACTTCTGGACGTTTGCCGACACGGTGGGGGACGGGACGCTCCTATGTGTCGGGGACGTGACCGGTCACGGTGTCCCCAGCGCCATGATCACGGCTGCGTGCAAATCTGGAATCGACACCCTCCAGTCCGTGACGGGCGGTCAACTCGAGGTGTCGCGGCTGATGGCAGAGCTGAACAAGACCATCTATGCCGCGGCGCAGCGCAAGTTCACGATGACTTTCTTCGCGTTGAAGTTCGATCCCGTTTCGATGAGCGCTGAGTTCTCCAACGCAGGGCACAATTTCCCCATCCTTGTGCGGCAGCGGGAGGCCCGTCCGGCGGCGCGCGCGCTGGTATCCCGTGGGCACCGGCTCGGCGATGTGCATGGCAGTCACTACGCGACCGAGACTGTGGAGCTCGCAACAGGGGACACATTGTGCCTCTTCACGGACGGGATCACGGAGTACTGCAACCCCGCCGGCGAAGAGTTTGGCGAGAAGCGGTTCCGACGCGCGCTGGTGCAGGCCTACGCCATGACCCCAGACGAGACCATCCAGCACGTGCTGGAGACGCTGTCGGCGTTCGCGAACAACGCGGTACAGGAGGACGATGTGACACTCGTCGTTGCCAAGGTGACGGCATGAACGGCCTGCGGCTCGTCATGGCCTGCCTGGTCTGCGCGGGGATGCTTACCACCGCGGCTGCGTCTGCCCAGGGGCGCTACGAGGGCCTGACGGAGGCCGAGCGTCTCATCCGGGACGGCGTGAAGCTCGAGGAAGAGGCCGTTGCGCTGGAGGACAACCGTCCCGAGGACGCAGAAGAGCTGTACGAGGAGGCGCTGGCCAAGTACGAGGACGCCATTGAATCCGACGCTGACAGCGTCGAGGCGTATGTGCGGCTCGGCTACGCGCTCTTCGCGCTCAAGCGGTTTGACGACGGGGCAGCCCGGCTCGAGCCCGCGCTGAAGCGCTGGCCGGACAACATCGCGCTGCGCCGCGCCTACGCCACGGTGCTCTTTGCCATTCCCAAGCGCCGCGCGG
>CALBXO010000913.1 GCA_937890335.1 uncultured Pseudomonadota bacterium
AAATGGTTCGAGACCAAGCGGAGCGCAGCGGAGACGGAGCGAAGCGGAGTTGCGGTCGGAGGACGACGGGGTCTCGCCCCGTCGAGTCCGGCCAAGGCAGGTGTCGGGCCATTTGGCCGCCGAGGGCGGACCAACCCATGCGAGCGACCCGAGAGGTCCGCCATGTCGCCCCGCTGCCCCTTCATGTGCCTGCTCATTTTCACGACCGTCGGCTGTTCGGACTCCCCAACCGAGTCGTCCGAGCCTGCGCCGGAGTGCTGCCCCGTCGAGTCGCCGTCCTGCGGCTGCTTTTCGCCGGGGGGGTCTCCCGAGCGAGGTCAATGCGGCCAGGTCTGCGACGCGGCCCCGGTGGGATGGACGATGTCCATGGACGAGAATGGCTGTCCGGAGCTCGTGCCGGAGAACGGTCTGAGCTGCCTGGGCCAGGACGTGGGCGTTGAGACGGGGCCCGACGCCGACGCGGGGCCCGCATGCTGCCCCATTGCCGACGAGCCGGGGTGCGACTGCTTCGCGCTGGGCGGTGCGGAGGGCGAGGGGGGGACCTGTCCGAGCGTGTGTGACGCCGCCCCTGAGGGGTGGGTGCGGGACACGGACGAGCACGGCTGCCCTGTGTGGACCGGCGGAGGGGAGGGCTCGTGCCTGGAACCGCCCGACCCCTGCTCAGGCGTGGTACCTCCGGGTTGTTTTGAGGTGGACGCATGCGCCAAGGCGGATGTCGCCGCATTGGAGATGTTCGTACGCCTGCCGCCAGCACCGAGCCGCGACCACGACATCGTGGTGTTTCTCCCCGGTGGCATGGGAACCCACGACACCGCATCAGTCACGTATGACCGCTGGCTGGCGGGCGGCACGGGGATCGACGAGGTCATCGTCGCCGTCCCGTACGCAGAGGATGGCAACCTCCTGGACGAGCCCAGCCGGGCCCTGCAGGTCCTGGACACCCTCCAGCGCTGCACCTGCCACAGCGAGACGTACCACCTGGGGGGGACCTCGGCTGGAGGTCTGTCGGCGTTCGCGCTCATGCTTGAAGAGCCTGCGCAGTTCCACACGCTCCTGGGGGCGCCGGGCGCGTTCCGGACAGAGGACACGGCGCTGCTGGGGACCGCTCTGGACGGCAAGCGAATCTACCTGGGTGTCGGCGGAGACGACGACGCGTGGTTGGGGCCGGTGCGGGCAGACCACGAGCGGCTGCAGGGCCTCGGTGTCGACAGCCGTCTGGTGGAGTGGCCGGGCGAGGGCCACGTTGTGTCCGAGGCCTTCGACACCACGGTCTTCTACGAGTTCTGGGCCGGCGAGGATTGAGGCTGGCCAGGTCTCGGCGACGGCCAGCTTCCGGTCAGGGTCGACGCGTCCAATCGCTGCTCATAGACGTTCCGCGCGACTCGCATACCCAATGCAACAGGCCAGTGAGGGACCGCCAAATGTGGGGCCCCAAGCCCAATGGCCCACGGGGCGCCTGCCCGAGTTCCGGCTGGCGCCGGACGCCGCCGAAGCGCTAGACTCCGGCGATGAAGATCACCAAAGCCCCTCTGCCCAAGTCCGTACCCCCTGAATACTTCACCGGCGATGTGAGCGTGCTTCACACGCAAGGGGTCCACCCAGACCCGCTCATGGATGTCGTGCTGGTGACGTTCCCCCCTGGGGGGAGGACGGCCTGGCACCATCATGTGGGACCTCAGATTCTGGTCGTCGTCGAGGGTTGCTGCCGCGTGCAGACCGAGGGAGGCCCCGTTCAGGATGTGGCGACAGGCGGCACGGTTCGCTTTGAATCGGGGGAGCTTCACTGGCACGGCGCCACGCCCGACGCCCCAATGGTCCACGTTGCGCTGCAGATGAAAGGGGTCCCTGTGGATCCGTTCACCATCTGGTCGGACCCCGTGACCGACGCGGAGTATGATGGCGCCGCTCTCACAACCGGAGCGCGGTGATGGAGTTTGACAGTGAGAAAGCGGCGGCGGAACGGTTGCTCGGCGCGCTGGAGGACGGCAGGCTCGACGCTGCCGACACGTTCTACCTGGTAGAGAAAGCCGACCCCACCTTGGTCTACTTCCTCTTCGCCTGGCTGCGCGCCTGGTATCCGCCGAGCCATCCGGCCGCGGACGCGGTCCTGGGGCGACTGGGTGACCTCTGCTCCCAATATCCGGCGGCCGCACGGATCGCCAAGGAGGGCCAGAAGGACGCCGTCGTGGCGTGGTTCGAGGACGCCTACGGCTACCGCGATTTTCGCGCGGCGGAGTTCATCGCCTTGGTGGTGGAGAAACTGGAGGGTTGATCGAGGGGCAAGGTAAGCGCGCGGGCGTTGGCTGATCCGTCACGACGGCATCGGCCCCAAATTCCGCCTTGCTCGCTACCGCCGACGTCGCGCGAGGAGCGCGACCACCAGCAGGCCGGTGAGCCAGATGTGGCTCGGTCGGGGAGCGGCGGGTGTCGAAGAGCACTCGGTGCGCGCCTCAATGCGGCCGTACTCCAGGGGGCCGGGGTCCGGTGGGTCCACCGCTGAGCCGGGCTCATCAGGCAGCTCGCCCTCGGGCCCTGGGGCGGCGTCCGGAGGGGCTGGCCCGTCGGGGGGCGCTGGGTCGCCAGCGTTGACGTCGGGCTCTGGCGTCTCGTCCAGGTCCTCAGGCTCGTCGGGTGGGTCTGCCTCCTCGTCGTCCCCGTCCGGCGGGTCCTCGGGCGCAGCCCACGGGCGCACGCGGATCGCGTCTACGGCGATGCGCTGGTCCGCCGGGATCTGTCCCTCGTAGTTGTCGTACACGGCGACCCATTGGTCCGCGCCCGCTGCAAACTGGAAGTCGCCCAGGGACTGCCAGCCGTCCAGCGATTGATCAATGGTCCGGGTGCGGGTGGTGCCGTTGTGACGGACCCGGTAGCGCGTCTCCGCCCAGACCCCGAACCGTCCTCCGGTGGCAACTTCTACCTCGTAGCGGCCGGCCTCCTCCACCGAGAGGTTCCAGCGCGCCCAATTGCTGGCCGCGTCGCCCGTAAACGCGTTGGTCCAGCGAAGCCCGCCGCCGATGCCTGCGTCCTCGCGCCGCCAATAGTCGCCCGGCCCAAAGAGCTGCACGCATCCGGCGTCGTCGTCCACCCGCTTGCCGTCTGGGCCAATGGTGCACGGGTCCACGTACGGGCGCAGACGCACCGCGTCGGCCACAATGCGTAGGTTGTCGCGCGCTGGGGCGTCGTAGTTGTCAAAGACTTTGACCCACTGCTCGCCGCCCCGCGCAAAGGCAAAGACGCCCAGAGACTGCCACCCCTCGACGGACTGGTCCAAGCGGCGAACGTTTGTCACGCCGTCGTGGCGGACCTTGTACCGCGTCCGAGACCACGCGCCGCCGTCGGTGGAGACGAGCACTTCGTAGCGGCCTGCGCGGTCCAGGTGGAGGTTCCACTGGGCCCAGTTGCTCGGCTCGTCGGACACCCACGCTTTGGTCCATTTGTGGCTCCCGCCCCGGCCGACACCGTCACCGGTGCGCCACAGGTTCGCGGGGCCCATGGCCTGGAAACAGCTGCCCCCGTTGTCGACCACGCCGCCATCTCGACCAATCACCTTGCAGGGCGCTCCACTGCACGGGCCGCCACCAGGACCACCGCCCCACCACTCCCAATGCCAGCTCTCCGAGGGCACGGTGCGGCGGAAACCAAAACGGCCACCGTTGTTGTTGAGCCAGCGCAGGACGCTGCCGTCGGAGGTGTTGAGGTCCAGGGCGTGACCGCTCTGGTGGTTGCTATACCCCGGTCGGGCGGCGAGGTTGCAGTTGTTGCAATTGCAGTTGGTGTAGCAGGCGTAGAGACGGCGCTGCTCATCCTGCGTGCGGAAGCCGCTGACGATGCGGAGGTTCACGCCGTCGTTGCGCGCCGCCTGCTGCATCACAGAGAATGCGTTGGCGGTCTCCCGCTCGACTGGTTTGCCGTCTACGGTGACCACCGTGATCCGAAAGGCGTCCCCGCGGACATAGCCCGTGTCTGCCCGCTCACTGCAGTCGATGGCTGCCTGCTCCACGGTCTCAAACGCGGTGCTCTCGTTGGGGTCCACCCAATCGCGCCCGTCGTGCTCCACACCTTCGATGCACGCAGGCACACCCAAGACGAGGAGCACGAGCCCCCATTTCTGTACTGCCGACATCCGTCACACGCTCCTGTGATTACACCGGGCTTGTCTGCTGCAAATTGTAGACCGCGGGGCAGCGCGTGCCGGTGGCGCGGAGACCTCGTGCGCTGCCCGGACACGGACGTCGATGCCGTGGGTATGCGTCAGGCTTCCTCACGCCGGTGGCTACGCGCTCGGGGGAGTCCAGATGTGAAAGGCTGGCACGGTCCGGCGCAACGGCGCGGCATGCGCGCCACAGCCCTCTCGCTGGATGGTGGTGCTGGCGAGTTTGTGCTTGCTCGGCGCTGGACCCGTCAGCGGTGGTGTATTCGCGTCCGCGCCAGGAATCTGCGCTGGTTGCGGGGCCAGTTACCTAG
>CALBXO010000914.1 GCA_937890335.1 uncultured Pseudomonadota bacterium
CTCGGGCTCGTCGCCGCGGGGTCCGACGCGGAGCCCAATGACATCTGGGCCGTGCCCATGCGGCTGTCTCCCACCGGCGTCCCCGTGCGCAGCGGCCACGCCCGGAACCTGACCAAGACGGCCGGGGCGTCCGAGCGGATCATCGCCATATCCGGGACGCTCGTACTCGTGGCCCTGGATGTGGACGGCAAGACCGTCTCGCTGACGGCGTTGGACCTGGGCGGCGAGCCTGCGCAGCTGACTGCATCGTGGAGCGATGTGGAGCGGGCCCAGGCGCGGGTGAGCAATTGGCAGGCGACCGGTCTCGCGGGAGGCATTGGGTGGCAGCGTCTGGTTCTGGCCTCCCCCGTGGACCGCCTGGAGGCCAAGGTCGCCGCGGTCGATACCTTCGCGCTGACCCACGCCGGCGGGGCGTATTGCGCGGTGACGTTTGCCCCGGGTTTTGCCGCGCCTCCCCGCGTCACCATGGCCCTCCAGGTGCCGGAACCTACCCGCGAGGATCAGAGCCGTGGGCGCAACGGGCACATTGGGTGGCTGGTAGACACGGTCCGGGATCTTCCGTTTGTGGGAAGCGCCAAGATCGCGCTCCTCGAGGATGTCGCCTTCTCGGTTCTCGACGAGTGGAAGCGCGGCAGCCAGGACCTCTCGGCGACCGAGGTGGAAGCGCCGGGTCTGATGGCGGCGCAGGAGCCCACTGAGGCCTGGCATGTGGCCTCGGGGGATGCCGATGACGCCGAGCTCCGTGTGGCCGGAGACGCGCAGGAAGGTCGCGTCTGGCCCCCGCGTGCCGCCACGCCAAAGGTGGACCCGCCGGGCCCCGGGGAGGGGCAGTGGAAGGCTGTGACCTCGCTCGTGCGCCCGTCCGACGACGGCGTCCCGTACTTCTACCAGAGCTGGATCAGGCCCGACCCCTCGCGCCGGTACGCGCGGGTCAGCGTCACCGCGTTTGATCCGGCGCGGGTGGAGCTCGGGTTGGTGGCGGGCACGCGCGAGCCGGAGAGCACCACGGGTCTCAGAGGGACCGGGCGCATCCCGCGCACTGCGGGGTTGATGCCGCGACTTGTCGCGGCGTTCAACGGGGGATTTCAGTCCAAACATGGCCCTTACGGGATGGTGGAACAGGGCAGGGTGCTGGTGCCCCCAGCGGGGGAGGCCGCGACCGTCAGTGCCACCACGGATGGGCGGGTGCTGCTCGGGACATGGCCGGCCTCCGGCCCGTCACCTGGCTGGAAGTCGCTGGCGCCGGGAGAACCCATTCCGGCCCTGGTCCACAGCCTCCGCCAGAACCTGCAGCCACTGGTCGCCGATGGCCGCTTCAACCCAGACAGGAGAAAGAAGTGGGGCTCCGTCGCGGGCAAACACATCAAGGACAACACGCACACCGTCAGGACGGGGATCTGCCTGCTGACCGGCGGCGGCGTGGCGTACTTCTTTGGACCGAGCCTCTCCGCCGACAGCCTGGGGCAGGCCATGCTGGATTTCCATTGCGATTACGGCGTTCATCTGGACATGAACTCCGGCCACAGCGGATTCGAGTTCTACCGGGTCGAGGACGACGCCGGGGAGAACTTCGAGTCGGCGCGCATGATCAAGGACATGTGGCACATGAACTACCCCCGCTACATCAAGCGGGACGCGCGCGACTTCTTTTACCTGACCCTCCGCGAGAGTCCGGCGCAGCGGGTACGTCGTGTGACGGGTCTGGACTGGGCGCGCGTGGGCGGGCGCACGGGCGCGCCGGCGGAGGTTTTGCGCAGCGGTGATTGGTACCGGCTGCCAGCGACCCGGACCACGGGCAGGGTGCACGCCTCTGAGCCATTGCCCGCCGGCGCCCTCGTCATCCCGGTCGCGCCCGGCGACGCCGTGGTGAGTGTGGCGGGAACCGAAGTCCGGGTGAGTGACAAGCCCGAGGGCTTCACGGTGATCGGGCACTCGGCTTCGGATGTGTTCGTACTCGTCACCGACGACGTGGAGGGCGCAGCCCAACAGTTGAAGCGCTGGGGGTGCGACGAAGTGGTCTCCATCCCGCGCCCGTCGGACGCGCTGCCGGTCCTGCGCCTCGTGGACTCCGACGGGACCGAGTCCCTGCGCGGTGGACCTCTCGCGCGCGATGGACAGGTCCTGGCGCTCTCCGTCGGGACCGGCAGGCAGCGCAGCGGCCGGCTCGAGCCCCTCTTCGAGAAGGCCGCGGATTGATTTTGCCGTGCCGCGCGTTGGTCCCCCTATGAAGTCTTCGTGGCGTCGAACCCTCGGCTACCTATGGGCAGGCCCCAACACAGCGCTTGGCTTGTGCGTGGTGCCGCTGACATTGCTGACCGGGGGGCGCGTCCAACAAAGGCGCGGGGCCCTCGAGGTCTACGGCGGCGCGGCGACCTTCCTGCTGCGCTACGGGACCCTGCTGAAGGCCGGCGCCAGCGCCATGACCATCGGCCACGTGATTCTGGGTCGGGACGTCGAGTGCCTGGACCGATGCCGCGATCACGAGCACGTGCACGTGCGTCAATACGAACGATGGGGCCCCTTCTTTCTGCCCGCCTACCTGGCGGCGAGCGTCATTGCCGGGCTGCGCGGTGGCGACATGTACCGTGACAACGCGTTCGAGGTGGAGGCCTACAGCGCCTGCCCGCCCGCGTAGACCTGCGAGCCGGTTGGCGGACGGCCCAACCGTGGAGTGCGTGGCCATCGTCACCCGGCGCGCCCCCAACACGGGCGTACCCCGGTGGCGTCGGGCGAGGTGCCACGTCTGCCTCGGTATCGGGGTATGGACGAACACCGCGATCAGTGCCACTCTGCCGGCATGAGCACAACGGACGGCCGCAGCGGCTGGGTCTACGTCGCATTGGGCGTGGGACTCAGCGCCATCTACCCGTTTCTTGCGAGCTCGGGATGGATGTCGGGTTCGACATTCCACACCGTACTCGAGGTGGCGGCGACGCTGATCGCGGCGGGCGTTGGCGCCCTCGCGCTGGTGCGTTTCTACAGCCAGCGCGACATCATCTTCCTCTTCACGGGCACCGGCTTTGTCGGCACGGCCCTGTTGGACGGCTACCACGCGCTGGTCACGTCGGAGGCCATCGCGCCGCTCTTGCCGTCGGACCTGCCCGCGCTCATTCCCTGGAGCTGGGTGGCCTCGCGGTTGTTCCTGGCTGTGATGCTTCTCATCGCATGGGTTTTCTGGAAGCGGCAGCGCCACGCGCCCGACTGGACCGTCTACGCCATCGCTGGCGGGCTTACCGCCGCGAGCTTCGCGTTCTTCGCCCTGGCGCCCCTTCCGCGGGCCTATTACCCGGAGCTGGTGCTGCATCGGCCCGAAGAGCTGATCCCTGGCGCGCTGTTTGGGCTCGGGGTGGTGCTGTGGTGGCGCAAGGGAGACTGGCAGACGGACCCGTTTGACCGCTGGTTGCTGGTCTGTCTCCTGCTGAACACCATCAGCGAGCTGTCGTACATGACGCTGTCGTCGGAGATCTTCGACGTACAGTTTGACGTGGCCCACACCCTCAAGGTGGTGAGCTACGTCGCGGTGAGCGTTGGGTTGCTGGAGAGCGTGTATGCATCGTTCGCCGCGACCCGTCGGAGCGCCGAGGAGCTTGAGGCTCTGGTGCGGGTGCGGACCGAGGAGCTGGTGCAGCGGGAGCGTGAACTGGAGCGGGCGAACGCCACGCTCATCGGGCAGGCCGAGTCGCTTCGGGCGTCCGAGGAGGAGCTGCAGGCCCAGACCGAGGAGCTGCGCCAGCTCAACGAAGAGCTTGAGGAGCGGGCGCGCGAGGTCGAGGAGCAGAACCTCCGGCTGGACGCGGTACGGCGGGAGCTGGAGGCCGCCGCCCAGGAGCTGCAGCAGTCCAACAGGTACAAGAGCGAGTTCCTGGCCAATATGTCGCACGAGCTCCGCACGCCGCTCAATTCGGTGTTGCTCCTCTCGCGCCTCTTTGTGGAGAACAAAGCCGGGAACCTGACGGCCAAGCAGGTGGAGTACGCCACGGCGATTGGGTCCGCGGGGGGCCAGCTGCTGGCGCTCATCAACGATGTGCTCGACCTGTCAAAGGTCGAGGCTGGCCGGATGGACATCGCCAAGGACGAGGTCCGCCTGCCCGAGTTCCTGGAGCGTTTCACGTCGCAGTTCAGCCACCTCGCGCGGGACAAGGGGCTCACGCTACGCGCAGAGATCGGGCCGGGCGCTCCGGAGCTTCTCTTCAGCGACGAGCGCCGGTTGCATCAGATCCTGGTCAATCTGGTTGGCAACGCGATCAAGTTCACCGACGACGGAGGAGTGACCGTCCAGGTCGACCGCGCGGTGTCCGGCGGCGTGGACGCGGTTCGGTTCCGTGTCATCGACACTGGCATTGGGATTCCCGAGGACGCTCGCCAGAGCATCTTTGAGGCGTTCCACCAGGTGGACGGCTCCAGCACGCGGTCCCATGGCGGCACGGGATTGGGGCTGACCATCTCCCGTGAGCTGGCACAGTT
>CALBXO010000915.1 GCA_937890335.1 uncultured Pseudomonadota bacterium
GCCATTTTGACGACGTTCACGGTCCGGTCGTACATGCGGAACAAGGTCCAGGAGATCAAAGACCGGCGCTACCCGCTGTACATCGTGACGGAGATTCTTGACGCGGAGAACGTCGATCACGCGCGCGCTGCGGGCGCGGATGAGGTGGTGGAGACCCGCCGGGTCGGGTTCTCGATGATCGCACATACCGTCCGCTACCACGGTACTGCTCACGCCATGAGCCAGGTCCTCCTGACTGGGTCGTACAACGCTTACGTGGGCAAGATCCCGGGCGGATTGACGGCGCCAGTTCAATATGGAGAGCTCCTGGTAAGGCTGCGGCTGACAAGCCAGCGCGCGCTCGTCATCGGGCTGCAACCGCCCGGTGAGGCGACGGTGATCAACCCGATGCGAGACTTCCTGGTCCAGCCGGGAACCTACCTCGTGTATCTCGCCGAGCATCCCGTGCTCCCGGCCCCCGACTGACCAGGTGGCAAGCGCGACACGATCGGTCGCTGCTCTGACGTTGGATGAGTCTTCGTGGCTCGACCAGGAAAGGGAACAATCGATGTGCGATGAGGCCGACGAGCTCGCCCAGCTGTCACTGTTGGTGCCAGGATTTGACGAGCTCCTCGCGACGAATCCGGCGTTGGCCAGGCTCGCCTTCTTGGCGTACCGGGAGCCTCTGTGGCTCCGTGGCAGTCTGCTGGAGATTGGGTTTCGGGAGCTGCGGGCGCTCGTCCGTGGACCGCGGAGAAGGCTCGCCGAGGCCGTCGGCTGCATCAATAGCGAGTCTTGCGTTCGGATTCTCTCGAAGATCCCGGCAGCGAGCGTCTGCGCAGGGTCAGTCCACCAGGCGGCCTTGCTTGTGGGCGACGAGCGCAGCCGCCGACGGCTCTCACACGTCCCGCGTATCAACGCCGGTGTTCTGCGGCTGCTGCACGACCCTCGACACCAGCCTCACTTGCACCACCAGCTCCTGGAGGAGGTGGGCGCCGACTGTCGTTTTGACCCATGGCCCGGGGCATCCGACCCGCTGCCCGTGCTTCAGGACCTGTACCGGGTGTCCCTGCAGCTGGGCATGTCCATGCCCACCGTCCGCACCGTGGACGACCTGTACTCAGCGCATCGGGATCGACTTCACCAGGCCAAAGTCCGCTCCGCCGCGGACCTGCGTTTCCCGCCCCCTCCGGTGCCGGGCAACGCAGTCATTCAGCCACTGTGCTCCGCGGTGGCGTTGCTGGATGAGTCTGCAGCCCAGACGCACTGCCTCGGCGCCGCGGAGCACATCGACGCCTGCTTCGAGGGCGCAGCCTATTTCTACAGGGTTCTCGGCCGGGAGCGCGCGACGTTGCAACTCCAATGCGTCGATGGGACCTGGTCGATCGCCCAGCTCCTCGGCGCCGAAAACCAAGAGGTCTGGCACACCACCAGGAGAGTCGTCTTTGACTGGCTGGCAGACGCCGTCCCAGACGGGCCAGTGACGCTCCGCACCGGAGAGGGATTCATGGATTTTGAGGCCGTGCTGGACGGGCCTGCGCTGCGGGAAGCGCTGGCATTGATGCATCGACTCGTGGGCCGCCGGCCCATGGCGGCCCTGTGGCGGTGTGATCCCGAAGGCATCACGGTCGAGTGGGCCGGTGTCCGTCACAGGCTGGCCGCGGAGGGCTGCGGCACCGTCGTCGTCCGCGTCGCCGGCATGGCCATGCGGGGCCTGGCCCGTGTGCCGCTCGAAGACGATTCGGTGACACTGCGGGTCTGCGATGGCGAGCTCCAGCTGGGCCGGCGGCGCCTGACCTGCCATGCCGTCACGGCGGACATCGCCGACCTGCTCATTCCCCTTGGGGCTGGCGACACGGAGTTCCTCAAGCTGCACTTCAGTGAACCCGATGCCGTCATCGAGCAGAGCGGTCTGGGTGCCGAGGTCACCAAACGTGTGGAGCGGGTCCAGCGGGCCATCGATGGGTTCACGGACAAACTGCTGTGGACGGGAATCGATCCTGGCCGCCTTGAACAGTTCGTGTGGGACGAGCTGGCGGTCGTCTACGAGGGCGAGGTCTCCAAGATCGACGTTCCGGTTCCACGTGCGCCGAGCGCCACCTCACAGCTGGACCTGCTCGGCAACGCCGACCTCCCGTTGTTTATCGGCCGGCGGGACTCGTCGTAGGCAGCATGCCGGGTCGGACGAGGTGCGGCCGCGTTCCGGCGCCAGCGCGCACCACAATTCGTGCAATTGTGGGTGCCCGTGGTTGCATCCACGCGGCCACATCGCGAAACTGGGTGGGCTTGGTTCACCGATCGTCTCCCCCGCTGTCAATTCGTGCACGCAAGAGCCCACCGATCCGCCGAACGCGCTCGTTCCCGTCGCTCACGCCCCGAGTTGACTCCAACGGAGGACTCTGTCCGGTCTGCGGTCTCCCCAGCGCGGCGTCGGGCGCAGCTGGCGGAGAACAGCGGCGCAGTCCCCGAACACGGCGGCAACGACCAGTTGCGGGAGATTGCAGCGAGTCTCCACGCCGCAAGTGAGATCGCGCGCGACGTCTTCGGGGCGGAGCCTGACGGGCAGACGCAGGGGGAGGAGGCGGCCGCCGCGACTGCCCTGGGGCAGGGCGTGGACCGGGCGGGCGCTGGGGTAGCGCCGGGCGCGGACCTGGCGGCTTCGTCGCAGGCTGAAGACCAGGCGGGCGCGGAAGCCGAGGACGACGGCGAACCTGCCACGGAGGACCACCCCGACGGCGTGGGCGCGGTGGACGCAGAGACTTCGCGCCTGATCGAGCAGACGACGGGGGAGTCGCTTCCCGGCGATGTCCAGGTGTCGGAGGCGGACCCAGCCGCGGATCGGGCTGGGGTGCTCGGGCTCACGCAAGGCAATGTAATCCGCCTGTCGAACAAGCTGAAGTCTGATCCGAGACTCAACCTGAGAGTGCGCCTGCACGAGGCGGCGCACCAGCTGCAGTTCCGGCGCCCGCAGAAGGTTGGTGGGGGCGGTGGCAACATCGCGGCGGCAGAGCGCGAGGCCACGGCCGTGGCGGAGGCCGCACTGCGGGGGCGGCGCCGGCCCATCGAGATCGCTGCGGACAGGGCGCGGGCGCACAATTTCACCACCCTGTTCGACCCGCTCCAGCAGAAGTGGGACCACGCCGCGGAGGCGGCAACCGCGCA
>CALBXO010000916.1 GCA_937890335.1 uncultured Pseudomonadota bacterium
CTGTTGCAGATGGTCGCGAGCACAGCCAACAATGACGGCGTCACAGGCGATGTCCTACGAGAGAACTTGCGGCGTACCGGCGCCCCCGACACGGCGGTCCAGGTCCTGGTGGAGCAGTACGTGGCCGGCACCGCCGACGACCCCTGGACATTCTTTGAGCGGGACGAGGCGGGGTTGCCGGTGGGCACCGTGCGCAGGGCCCTGCACCTGGTCTCGCCGCTGGATCGACAGCTGCGGTTTGCCGCGGCATTTCGCGAGGTGGCTCACCGCGCCATCAGCGTGGGTGGATGCGCGATCGTGTTGGAAGACGTGGACCAGGCGGACAGCTGTACGCTCGCGTCCCTACCGGCCCTGCGTGCGCTCGCCGAGGAGGCGAGCATCGTCATCATAATGACGGCCAAATCTGTCCCCGACGTCCCCGGCCACGGTGTCCATGTGACGCTCGGCGCGTTGAGCAACGACGACGTGGACGAGGTCTGGGCCGAGGTGGGCGGCCGTCGGGAGCTCCCGGTGTCGGTTCGTGAGGCCAGCGGGGGGCTGCCCTTTTATCTGGCGCAATGGGCGGCCAACCCCGACACCCAGATCGTGGACGATCCAGTGCGGTTGGCGGAGCTGCAGTTTGCGCTGCTCGAGCGCCGGCTCCAGCGCTTGCTCGTGCTGGCCGCAGTACTGGGCGAGTACTTCGAGATTCCCGTGCTCAGCGGCCTGTTTCCCAAGGCCAAAGCGCTCGCAGGCGCGCTGCGTGAGGCGCAGGAATCCGGATGGGTGGGGCCGACGCAGCACGAGCCCGGATTGTGGCGGTTCAAGAGCCCCATTCTCCACCAGGCCATCTACCAGAAGCTGCCGCGCGAGGATCGTCGCAGCTACCACACGAACATGCTCAAAGGCCTGTCCACCGGCCGGTACTCCACACGCCAGGATCTGCTCAACGCTGTCCACGCCCGACGTTGTGGCGCAGCGGACATCGCCATGAGGGCTGCCAGTGAGCTGGGCGACCGGTTCACGGTGGCGGGCGATCCCGCGTTTGGCGCCGAGTGGTACCTGGGCGCCATGCACGCGCGTCGGCATGCCGACCCGAACTCGCCCATGGCGCAGACCCACGTCGGCGAGGATCTGGCCCTCAAAGCCGCGACCGCGCTGGCCCAGAGCGGTCAGCCGGAACGTGCACAGGCCACCCTGCGGCGTGTGGACTTCGTCGGTGTCGAGGCCCGCACGAGAGCCAGCACCCTGCTCGCTCGGCTTCACATGGCGGCCGACGACGACGACGCCGCAGGCAGAATCGGGCAGGCCGCCCTGGCCGTGGCACCGGAGGACGAGCTGTACGCCGCGGAGCTCTGGGTCACGCTGGCCGCAGCGTACGAGCGCCAGGGTCGCGACACGGAGGCGGAGGAGCTCCTGCTGCGCACGTGGCGCCTGCTCAAGGAGAGCCAGGACTCTCTGCCCGACGACCAACGGCCGCTGCTCTGGCAGAGCTGGCTGGTGCAGGCGCGCATCGACATGTCCGCGCGGCGCTTTGACGACGCAGACAGCGCGCTACAGAAGGCCATGGCCCAGGCGCGCCTGGCCGAGGATCAGCGCGGGATGGTCGAGACAGCGTCGCACCTGGCAACGCTGATGTTGGAGCTCGACAAGCCGGACGTGGTCCTCGCGGTCTGCGGACACCTCCACGAGGAGGTCCCCCTCACGCCCTGCCACCGGGTGGTCATCTCCCGCATACTGGCCGAGGCTGCGGCCCGAATGGGCGACGCCCACTCCGCACGTGACTGGATCCAGGCGGCGCGAAGCACCAGCTCGGATCTGGGCTGGATCGCAGGCCTCGCCGCGCTGCCGGAGCATCCAGGCAGCGGCCCGATTCCTGGCCCGCACGATTGGCTTGGTTGACCCTGCGCGGGCCGTCGGGCATTTTCCTTCGCCGGAGGCCCCCGATGAAACGATTCCTTCTCCCCATCGCCTGTGCCCTGCTCTTCGCCGCGTGCGGCGATGACGGCGGCAAGACCGAGCCTGGACCGGTGGACGACGGCGGCCCTCCCTCGGGCATCCGCCTGCTCCACGTACACGACGCGGCGCCTGGGGGAATCGACATGGTTCTGCGCGACCGGGACACGTCCGAGGAGCTGAGGATCGATGGCGTCGGCCACCGAAAGGCCTCGGACTGGGCTGAGATTCCCGAGGGAATCTACACCCTCCTGTTCTTCCGCAGCGGGACCACGGACGTGCTGCCGGAGCTGGCCGTGGAGGCCTTCAATGTGGAGCCGAACCTGGCCAAGACCGTCATCATCGGACAGTCGGAGACCGGGGACGCGCGCACGATCCAGCTGGTGGACGACATTGGTGACGCGCCGGCTGAGAACCACGCGCACCTGCGCTTCGTCCACATGGCGCAGGCCGGCCCCATCGACATGTACAACGACGCCGACGGCTCGCGCATCGTGACGAACATCGGCAACAGCCAGTTTCAGCCGTACGCCGAGTTCCCAGCCACGCGCTACGACTTCACGCTGTACGAGGAGGGCCTGAAGACCAACCAGGTCGCCGCGGCCAGCCAGCTGCCGCTACCGCCCGCGTCCATCTCGACGGTGGTGCTGGTCGGCAAAGCCGACCCCAATGGCGACGGCGACACGGCCGACAGCACGGCGGAGCTGCTGCTCCTGGCCGAATACACCTTCTGATCAAACGGCCTCCGCCGTGACCTCCAGGAACCGCTCAAGCCGGGCTCGGATCGCCTCGTCCTCCACGGCGTGCGGGACGCGGAGCGCGCGCTTGACCAACAGCCGCAGCGACCGCAGGTCCGTCTCCGGGAGGTCCTCCCGCAGCATCCCGTCGTCCACGAGCTTCTGGGCCTGGCGCCGCAGCTTGTTGCGCTCGTTGAGCGGCAACACGTACTTGAACACGGTTTCCAGGTACCAGATCTGCCCTTCCTTGGCCTCCAGCGCCTCCTCCGACCGCTTGAGCAGATCCGCGAGCTCGTCGCGCGTCTTGTACATCTGCGGCAGGATCTCCTGTTGCAGCATCTCCTGGGCGGCGTCATACACACCACTCTCACCGGACGCCTGCGCCATATGCGTCACCTCATGCATGAGGCCCGTGAGTTCACCGATCTCGAACTTGACGACATCGAGCGCCTCATGGAGGCCGCCGACCATCTGCAGGAGCAGATCCCGATCGGCGTACAATTGGTCCACGCCGTCGGACATGTAGAGCATGCTCTTGACGTTGGCGACCTTGGTCATCTCGAGCTGCTCGAGCTCGGCGAACGCGTCGGTGGTGACGTCTCCGAGCAGGGCGATGAGGCGCATCGCGTCTCCCATCAGCAGCTGCGCCCCGAGCGCGCCGTGCGTCCCGTGCGAGGAACCGACCTTTCCGCGGCTCGCCGCGATGTGGCCGCTCATCTGGCCAGACACGGTCGTGATCGCGCTGACCTGCCTCATGAATAGGTCGAAAGACGACATGCTCCTCCCAGCAGAATCGCAACCGTGCCTGCGCAAAGGTGCCTTGAC
>CALBXO010000917.1 GCA_937890335.1 uncultured Pseudomonadota bacterium
CTTCGACCGCGCGATCCTGGGTCATCTGATTGATCAGTTTCGCGAGGAGACCGGCGTCGATGTCAGCGGCGACAAGATGGCGTTGCAGCGGCTCCGGGAGGCTGCGGAGAGCGCGAAGTGCGAGCTGTCGACACTGTCGGAGACGAACATCAACCTTCCGTTCCTCGCCGTGGACGACAGCGGTCCGCGGCACTTCTCCATGACGTTTGATCGCAGCCTGCTCAACAAGCTGGTGCGCGAGCTGGTCGATCGCCTTGAGGAGCCGTGCCGCACCGTTCTGACGGACGCCGGTATGTCCCCGCGGGACATCGATGAGGTCATTCTCGTCGGCGGTATGACGCGCATGCCGCTGGTGCAGGAGAAGGTGCAGGACATCTTCGACAAGGACCCGCGCAAGGGCGTGAACCCCGATGAAGTCGTCGCGATCGGCGCGGCGATCCAGTCCGGAATCCTGGACGGCGAGATCAAGGAAGTCGTCCTGCTGGACGTGACGCCGATGTCGTTGGGCATCCGTGTGACCGACGACGGCTTCTCGGCGCTGATCCCCAAGAACACAAGCATCCCGACGCGGGTGTCCAAGACCTTTACCACGACCAAAGACAACCAGGACCTGGTGACGGTGGCCGTGCACCAGGGCGAATCCAAACGGGCGAGTCGAAACCGCCTGTTGGGCATCTTCAACCTCACGGGAATTCGCGCCGCGCAGGCGGGGATTCCTCGGGTCGAGGTGACGTTCGATATCGACACTGACGGCATCGTTCACGTTACCGCCGTGGAGGCCGACACGGGTACCAAGCAATCCATCGTCGTCACCGGGCACTCCGGTCTGTCCGACGAGGAGCTGCAGCGCGCCGTAGCGCGCAACGCGGAGTGATCGTCCGCACCGGCTCACACAGTGTCCTGGCATAGCATCCAGCTTGAGATCGACCGCCGCCTCGCCGAAGAGGTCGGGGGCGGCGCGCCCGGTCACGGAAGCTGCCGCGTGGCGCTCACCTATCCGTCGCCCTACCACGTGGCGATGAGTTCGCTCGGGTTCCAGGTCATCTACAAGCGCATCAACGCGCTTCCCGACACCGTGTGCGAGCGCGCGTTCCTGCCCGACGACGTCGCAGCCTGGCGAGCGACCGGGCGCCCGCTGACCACCTACGAGTCCGGGCGTCCCATCGGGGATTACGATGTCGTGGCGTTTTCCCTGTCGTACGAGCTTGAGATCTCTGGCGTGTTGGAGTGCCTCGATCTGGCGGGCATCCCACTGTTTGCGGCGGACCGTGACGCGAGCCATCCGCTCGTGGTGATCGGTGGACCGCTCACGTTCAGCAACCCGGTTCCGAGCGGTCCGTTCGCCGATGTGATCGTCATGGGCGAAGCCGAGATCGCCATTGAGCAGCTGCTCACGGCCTTGTCAGAGCGCAGAACCCGGCCGGAGCTGCTGGAGGCGCTCTGTGAGCTACCGGGGTTCTACATCCCGAGTGCCCACGGCGAGTCCGTCCCCGACGTCATCGCGGCGCCAAACGAGTGCTTGCCGGCGTCCAGCGCGTTTCTGACGCCGAACACCGAATTGGCCAGCATGCACCTGGTGGAGTCCGAGCGCGGATGCCACCGCGCTTGCACCTTCTGCGTCATGCGGCGCTCCACCAATGGCGGCATGCGTCTGGCGACGCCGGAATCGATCCTGGCGACGATCCCTGAGGAGGCCGTGAAGGTGGGCCTGGTGGGCGCGGCGGTGAGCGATCATCCAGAGCTGCTGTCGATTGTCCGCAGCATCGTGGACAGCGGTCGGCAGGTGAGCCTTTCCAGCCTGCGCGCTGACCGGTTGACCCCGGAGCTGATGGAGCTTCTGCGGCAGGGCGGGTACCGCACGGTCACGGTCGCCAGCGATGGTTCGTCCGAGCGGCTGCGCGCGATGCTGATGAAGAACATCCGTGCCAAACACCTGCTGCGCGCTGCCGAGCTGGTGCGGGACCATCGGCTGACCCGGTTGAAGGTCTACATGATGATCGGCGTGCCCGGCGAGACCGATGAGGACCTCGATGAGCTCGTGGAGTTCACGCGTGAGCTCGCAGGTATCTGCAAGGTCGCGATGGGGATCGCGCCGTTTGTGTCCAAGCGCAAGACACCGCTGGACCGGCAGGGTTTCGCCGGCATCAAGCTGGTGGACGCCCGGCTCAAGAGGCTCCGCAAAGAGCTGGGTCGGACGGTGGATCTGCGCAGCACGTCCGCACGTTGGGCGTGGGTCGAATACTGTCTGGCCCAGGGTGGTTTTGACATGGGGCTGGCCGTGGTCGACGCATGGCGCGACGGGTTGGGGTTTGCCGCGTACAAACGCGCGATTGGGCGTTACGGCGAGCCGACCGGCTCGGCGCCGCTGCCGGTGATACCGAGGACACGTGCAGAGCGACTGGCCATCTCACGTAGCTGACGGATGGGAAGTGTTGGCGCTGCCAACGCCGACCTTGCCTCCGGCCACCTCCACCAACACGGCCTTGGTTGGTGCCGCTCGGTTTGTGGTCGTGGATCCAGGTACGCCGCACGACGAGCCGCTGAGCCAGCTGTATGCGGCCATCGATCAGCGGCGTGACGACGGCGCCGAATGGGTGGGCGTGGCCCTGACACACGAACATGCCGACCATTGGGGTGGCCTGCGCGCACTCGCCGTACGCTACGCCGATCTGGGTGAGCTGCCGCTGTGGGCGCACGCGCGCACCCACGCGCACGTGCGCGCGGAAGGCGTAGTGCCGCACGACATCGACGACGGCGACGATCTGGATCTGGACACGATTCGGTTGGAGGTCCTCCACACACCGGGTCACACCCGTGGGCACCTGAGTTTCCTGGACCGGCGGCAGGGCGTCGCCTACGGGGGGGACGTCGTCGCCACTGAGGGGACGATCATCATCGACCCTCCGGACGGAGACATGGCGGCCTACCTGGACACGCTGGCGCGCCTGGAGCGCCTGGGCCTCAAGACTCTGGTGCCCAGTCACGGCGCGCCGGTCCCCGCGCCGAGTGCCCTGCTCGGGTGGTACATTCAGCACCGGCTCGGGCGGGAAGCCCAGGTCATGGGGGCGCTGAGCGACACATTCGAAGGGGTGGAGACCCTGGTCTCGCGGGCGTATCCCGAGGTGGCACCGATGGTGTATCCTCTGGCGGCCCGCAGCCTTCTCGCGCATCTGATCAAGCTCGGCGACGAGGGTCGGGCAGAACGCGCGGGCGGACGGTGGCGCAGAGTTGACGCCCTGGGCGGCGGGCCGGTACACAACCCTTGATGCATCCCCTGAACAACCGGACCCGCTTCACGCTCATCGCCTGCGCCCTCGGCGCCCTGGTGATGACTGCCGACTGCGACGGCGGCTGTTCGTGCGGGGGCGAAGCGAAGCTGGTCATTCCGGCGACTCCGGTGGAGCGCGTGAACGCCTGTGCGTCGCACCTGCCAAGTCAGACGGATCTGGCGCTGTTCTTCACCGAGATGGACGGGGTTCGATCCTCTGTGGACGTGCTCTCCAAGCGGTTCAGCGGCAGCTTGCCGGTGGACGCTTACCGGGCCGAGGTGCAGACACTCGTCGGCGTAGACCTGCTGGACAAGACCACCTACGCACAGGCGGGCATCCACGCGGACGCGGGGTTCTGTGTTGCGGTGTACCGAGAGACGCCGCTGCTGCTGCTGTATGTGACAGACGCGGACAAGTTTCGGGGGCACGCGATCGCCAGCATTCGGAAGTACTACCGGGTGACCGCGGAACCGTCGGAGGTCGCCCCAGGGCGCTGGAGAATCGATGCGGACGGGCTGGACCTGGCGTGGGAGCGGCTGCCCAGCGGCCTGACGGCGGTCGTGTTCGGCTCGGCTGGGAAGCGCAAGGCGCCTCGGCCGAGCGTGGATGTCCTGGCCGAGATCGTCGCCGTAGAGGCCGACTCGAGCCTTGGCAGCGTCGAGGCGTTTGGAACGTACCGCGATACGGTCGCCGTCCGCTGGCCTGCCTCCATCTACATGAACACCCCGCGCTTGCTCAGCTTCTACAAGAGCTTTGATCCGTCCCTCAAAGGCTACCAGAAGGAAGTGATTGATGCCGTCGGTGAGCAGATCCGCTGGACGGGAGTTGGCTGGAAGGCAGACGGCGCGGCGGCGCAGGGGCAGGCCTTCTTTGGGGTCAATCCGGAGACGTTGGCCAAGGTCGAAGGGCTGGAGAACCCCGGCAAGCGGTCGCCGCGATTCCACCGGATGGTGGGGGACGACGCGTACCTCTTTGTGCGCACCGGCGTGGACGCCGCGCTGTTCTGGAAGGAGTACCAGGCGCTGATGCCGGAGCGGCAGCGCAAATACGTCCAGCGGATCTTCAAGAACCTCAAAGCTTCCACGCAGATCGATCTGGAAAAGGACGTGATCCAGAACGCGACTGGCAACGTGGGCATCGCGATCTACGGTGTTCAGCCCGTGTTGTTTGGGGCGCGACGCGCGGTGGAGCGCATGCAGGCGGTGAGCTTTGTGGCGATGATTCAGCTCTCCGACCCGCAGGGGTTCAGCGGAATCCTGGACCGAATCATCGGCGAGCTCGGCGGCGCAATTCGAAGGGAAGGCCTGCCGGGCGGAATCATCCGGTACGGCTTTGATCCCAACAGCTCCACCGCGCCGCCTTTCGCCATCTTCATGAAGGACGACGTAGCGACGTTGGCCACGACCACCGTGGACACGGAGACGGTGCGGAATCTCCTGTCGGGCGAGAGCCCAGCGCTTCACAAGAAGGTGGCCAGCGACGCGGCGCGCACGTTGTTTGAGGCAGACAAGGCCACGGGTCTCTACGTGAACATGCCGAAGGTCCGCGAGAAGATCTCTGTGCTCGGCGCAGGCCTCATCAACAGCCTGCTCGGCCCACAGCGCGAGATCGTTGTGCAATTGTCGCTGACCCCACACGGAATCGCCGCCGATGCGACGATTGCGCTGGAGGCGGAGGGCGCCGCGCCATGATCTCGGTCCAGGGCGTCACCCGTGAGTACGGCGCCGGCGCTGCGCGACATGTGGCGCTGGGCGACGTCTCGCTTCAGATCAACCGCGGCGAGTTCGTCTCCATCATGGGGTCCAGCGGCAGCGGGAAGACGACGCTGCTCAACGTGATGGGCGGGTTGGACACGGAATGGAAGGGCACGGTGGAGATCGCCGGGCAGTCCATTCGGACGTTGGCGGATCCGGCTCTGAGCCGGCTCCGAAATCGGTCCATCGGTTTCATCTTCCAGCATTTCCACCTTCTGGAGCACATGACTTGCCTGGAGAACGTGACGCTGCCGAGTTACTTCGGCGGCGCCGCCGGTGTGGACGTGGTGGCGCGGGCGACCGGCGTGTTGGAGCGGGTCGGACTCGGCGGCAAGCTGCAGGCGTCGCCCTCTGCGCTGTCGGGCGGCCAGAAGCAGCGTGTGGCCATCGCGCGGGCGCTCTTCAACCAGCCAGAGATCATGCTGTGTGACGAGCCCACCGGGTCGCTGGATCGGGCCACCGGTCTGACCATCCTCGAGCTTTTCCGAGAGCTCAACGAGGCGGAAGAATTGACGGTGGTGGTCGTCACCCACGAGGAGTACGTGTCACGCATGGCGCGCCGGATCATCCGCATCGAGGATGGGCAGATCGTCTCGGACGAGCCCAATATCCCGACCCCCGCTGAGGCCACATGAGCGTGGACAACAGCGGCGGAGCGTCCTTTGCGAAGATCGCCCGCCTGGTCTCGGCGAATCTCCAGCGGAACAAGCGCAATCTTCTGTTCAGCAGCATCGGCATCCTCGTCGGGATCTCCACATTCGTCTTCTTTGTCGCGCTCGGTGAGGGCATCAAGACCGTCGTGCTGGAAGAGGTTTTCATCATCCAACAGCTCGAGGTCGTGCCGAAGCGCTTTGACGTAGGGGCGTTCCAGGCCGAGGGCGGTCTGTTTGGCGGACCGCAGCTCGACGACCGCACCGTCTCCCAGCTGCGCGGCGTGGAGGGCGTCAGGGGGGTGTACCCGAAGATGAAGTTTGCGTTTCCGGCGCGGGCCTGGGGTGGCCGGGAGATCCTGGGCAAGAACTTCTTCACGGAGCTCATCGCCGACGGCATCCCACCGGAGCTGGTCGGGGCGGAGCTTTCGACGCCCGGCGCGTTTGCCGATCTGGACGCTGGCCCGATCTCGTGCTCGGCCGACACCGACTGTCCGGATGGGCGAAGCTGCGACGCCAGCGCCGGCGGGCAGGTCTGCGTCAAACGCAACTGCGAGCCAGACAAGTTGGACAGCCGTGGGCGCCCCACCGGCACGGGAGATTGCCCGGGCACGAGCTATTGCGCGCCGGACACGAAGCGTTGTGAGGCGCCGGTGCCGGTGCTGATCCACCCGCGGCTGCTGGAGCTCTACAATGGGTCGGTGCACACCGCGCTCCAGGGGAGCAAGGGCAGCGCGTCCAAGATTCCGCGTCTGTCCAAGGACGCGCTGCTCGGCGTTCAGGTCTGGGGAACACTCGGACGCAGCTACCTCGGTACCTCGGCCCAGGGCGAGACGCTGACGCGCCGTTTCATGCTGGTTGGGTACTCAGACAAAGCCATTGGTCTCGGGGCGACGGTGCCCATTGGGTACGTCAAGCGCTGGAACGCGCGCTTCAAGGGCGAGGACGCGGCGAGCGAGTACCACTCGATCCTGGTGGAGACCGCGTCGAACGACGTTGTGCCCGGTGTTGCCAAATCCATCACGGAGACGCTGGGGCTGGCGCTGGACAGCAGCCATGAGGACGCCCAGCGCGCCGGGCTCGTGATCTCCATCATCACTGGAATCTTCACGTTGATCTCCGGCGTCATCGTTCTCGTGGCGGCCGTGAACATCATGCACACGTTCCTGATGGTGGTGGTTGAGCGGCGCCGTGAGATTGGGATCATGCGAGCCCTGGGTGCCACGAAGGGGGCGATCCGGCTGATGATTCTGATGGAGGCGGGCATCCTGGGCCTGCTCGGCGGAATTGCCGGCAGCGCTCTGGGCGTTGGCTTTGCATGGATCGTGGACTACCTCTTCCAGACCGCCACACCGGACTTTCCGTTCAAGCCCGAGACCTTGTTTGGCTGGCACCCCTGGTTCTTCGTCGTGGGGATCGCCGGCGCGGTGTTGTTCTGTCTGGTAGGCGCGGCGGTGCCGGCGCTGCGCGCGTCCAATATGGACCCGGCGGCAGTTCTCACCGGGCAGTGACGCTTTTGACAAAACGACCCCCTCTGACCTAGTGTTTCCCGCTGCAATTGAAGGGATCCACGGGGTCCACCGTTTGGATGTGTTCGCTGTACCTGGGCCTGATTGATGTCAGCCGAGCCTGAAGTTCTCCAGAAGCCAGTCCCGTTTGGGAAGTACTGCCTGCTTGAGAAGATCAGCGTCGGCGGTATGGCCGAGGTGTTCAAAGCCAAGCAGTTCGGCGCTGAGGGCTTTGAACGGCTTCTGGCCGTCAAGCGCATCCTCGACAGCATTGCTGAGGACGAGACCTTCATCGAGATGTTCATCGATGAAGCGAAGATCGCCAGCCAGCTGAACCATCCGAACATCGCCCAGACTTTTGATCTTGGAAAGGTCGAGGGCTCCTACTTCATCGCGCTCGAGTACATCAGCGGCAAAGACCTGCGCACCCTGTGGGAGCACATGGTGGATGAGGGCCTCGAGCCCGACATCTTCCTGGCGTGCTTTGTCATCAGCGAGGTGTGCAAGGGCCTGCAGTACGCCCACTTCAAGCGCGACGCAGCCGGCAACGAGCTGCACATCGTTCATCGTGACATCTCGCCGCAGAACATCCTCATCAGCTTTGAGGGTGAGGCGAAGATCATCGACTTTGGCATCGCCAAGGCGCAGGGCAAGACCAACGAGACGCAGGTCGGCATCCTCAAGGGCAAGTTCAGCTACATGTCGCCGGAGCAGGTCCGCGGCCTGCACATCGATCACCGGGCGGACATCTTTGCCCTGGGGATCGTGCTCTACGAGATGCTGACTCTGCAGCGCCTCTTCCTGGGCGAGAGCGACTTCGCGACCCTGGAGAAGATTCGGAAAGTGGAGATGTCGCCGCCGACTCTCTACAACCCCTTCATCCCCCGCGAGCTCGAGGACATCGTCCTCAAGTCGCTGGCGAAGTCTCCCGACGACCGCTTCCGGTCCGGCGAGGAGCTGCGCGAGGCCCTCGAGGTCTTCATGCGCAACCATGGCTCCCTGTATGGCGCCAAGGATCTGGCGGCCTCCATGGGCCAGCAGTTTGCCGGCGACATCGAGGGAGAGCGGCGCAAGCTGGACCAGTACCAGAGCGTGAACATGGCTTCCATCACCGCCGCGGTGGAGGCCGAGGGTGGGGCCATCGCGTGGGGTGTGGAGGAGAGCGACACCGCCGCGTTCGCGCGGGGGGCCAACCCGTTTGATTCCTTTGAGGACATCAGCCCGGCGGCCGACGTGAGCGTGAAGCCCAAAGCTCCCGCCCCGAGGCCGGCCCAGGTTTCGGGACCCATGCCGGTGGTCGCCGCGCCGCCGGAGACGGTCGACGCGCCCACAACGCCGGGCGTGGGTGCGCCGCTTCCGTCGCCATTGCCGGGCCAGGCGCCGGTGATCTTCACCGGAGGGGCGGCCGCGCCGGATGTCATCTACAAGAACGGCGCGTCCCAGTCTGGGTTCCTGCCCGGGGTCGATGACCTTGGTCTGGGGCTCGACGAAGACGACGACGATCCGACGATGGAGTTTGACAGGTTCAAGATCCAGGACCTGCTGGCGCCCGTTGTGGAGGCGCCGCGCGACGACATTCCTTCGGTGTTCAACCCTTTCCAGACCGAGTCGCCGCTGCCGGCGCCCCCGGTGCCCACGCCGCCACCTGTCGAGAGGATACCGCCTCCGCCGGCTGTCCCCCCGATGAACCCCCAGCCGACCGCGCAACTCAAGCCGGTCGACGGTACGGGCGAAGTGTGGTCGGGCGCGCAGCCGCCGCCGAGGCAGAGCAAGTCCAGCGTCGGCATCATCGTCGCGCTGGTGGGTGTGATCGTCGTCCTCGTGATGGTCCTCGCCGCCGCTGCTGTGCTCGTGCCCAAGCTGCTGGAAGGCACGACCGTCAGCTTCCAGGTCCAACCCAGCGATGTGGACCAGGTCGAGATCACCGTGGACGGTGAGGTCGCCTACACCGGGCCGGCCAACAAAGAGATCATGCTCGAGGAGTTTGCGCCCGGTTCGCGGGTCGTGACCGTCCGCGCCAAGGGCTACAACCCGCAGACGGACACCATCGAGGTCCGTCGCGGCGCCAACATCCTGTTCCCGGTCAAGTTGACCAAGGTACCGGAGAAGGTGGTCACCAAACTCTCCATCGCCATCACGCCAAAGGGGGCGGAGGTGACGCTCGACGGCAAGGCCCTCGGACCCAAGGACAGCCTGGACGTGTCGGACCTCACACCCGGCACCCACCGCTTGCTCGTCACCAAGCAGGGCTACCAGGACGATCGCCTGGAGTTTTACGTCCGCGAGGGAGAGGCCAAGAAGATCGATGTCGTGCTGGAGCCGGCGAAGTTCGCCATCGTGATCGAGGCCAAAAAGCCTGTGGACATCGAGGTCTTCCGCCGCGAGCAGGGGGCTGTCGGGCGCATCAGCGTCGGGACGGGCAAGACGCCGTTCACGCTCGAGGCCCTCGACGCGCGCCATGAGTACGACATCGTCCCTGAAAAGCCCTACGAGGAGGTGAAGGGATACAAATGGAATGGGCTCGGCGACGGGCGCGTGGAGCTGGCCAAGGCCACGCCGGACCCACCGGTTGAGAAACCGCGGGAGGTCAAAGATCCCAAGCCTCGTGATATCAAGCCCAAAGACCCGAAGCCTCGGGACCCGAAGCCGCGGGATCCAAAGCCCAGAGAGGTGGTGGAGAAACCGGACCCGAAGCCCAAGGGCACGGGCACCCTGGTCGTGGCTGCCAAGCCCCAGGCCCAGATCTTCATCAACGGCAAGTCCTACGGCTACACGCCGAAGACGAACATCAAGCTCAGCGCCGGTCGCTACCGCGTCAAGCTCGTCATGGAGTCCGTGAACAAGACCAAGACCTACACGGTCAACGTCAAGCCAAACGCAACCGTGCGCGTTCTGGGCCGCCCCTGAACCCTGGCGTTCCGGACTCCGCCCACTGACCTCCCAGCGCCCTCCTACACCCGTCGTCCCCGGCGGACGAACGCCTCTTGGTTTTGCGCCTCTCGGCGGTCCACTCGCGTACCCGTTTGCCGCCGTCGTCGGGCCCCGTCGGGGAAATAGTCGCGTTGGCGCCGTCTGCGCCCATAATACCGCCAGGAGCATGTAGCACATTGACTCCCGTCGCCTCGGCGAGACAAACAACACCGCCTTCCGCACGGCCTTCGGCCGACGATACTGCGGTATCGCCGTCCGGCGGCCGCACGAAATTCGGCGCTGTTTGTCTCGCCGAGGCTCGGTCCGCCAATGCGCTACACGCTCCTGGTGCCGCCGCGCCGAAGGGTCGCCCTGCTTGCGGTCGTGCTGGCGTAGCCGCAAAGCAGGGCAAGGCTTTGGCGAGGCGGTACTGGGGAGCGGTGCCGTTTCGGCCCCCTCCACCCCGGAAGAGCGGTCGTGGTGCTGAAGACAATCCTTCCCATCCTGGCGGGTCTGATCCTGGTGTCGTGTGGACCGTATCCACACACGACCCATGGCCGTGACCTGTCGACCCCGCCGGAGACCCGCAGCCTGCCCGACGCTGTGCGCGCGCGATGGTCGGGGGATGCTGCCGCCATTTCGCCCTCGCTCTGGAACGAGCTGCCGCGCTATCGAATTGAGATTGACGCCGTGGGCGATGTCTTGCGCATCGAACTCGAGCTCAGGGATGTGCCTCCGTCCGGAACCGAGATGCTGGTGCCAGGCAGTTTTGCTGGGATGCACGCCCTCGGGCGGGCGCTGCGGGACCTCAAGGTCCGCTGTGATGGGAAGAGCCAGTCCATCGAGATGGTTGAGGCCGGCGTGGCCCGTGTGGGCGAGGGCGGGTGCGCAGTTCTCCAGGTTGGCTACCGGGTGCTGGCGGGGCCCGGCGTGCACCCAGCGGGCAGCAGGTACGCGCCCCGACTCGGCCACGGACAGATGTTGGTCTACGGCCAGACGGCGTTGGTGGTTCCGCGAGGGATCAAGGGCGCCGGTGTGGAGATTGTGGCGCCGGGTGCCTGGCGGGTCGCCACCTCCTGGCGGCCGGCGCGGGTTGGCGAGACGGCAGCAATCACGCCCATCGGAGACGGACGGGAAGTCTGGAGCTTCGTCGCGGAAGACACCGCCCATCTGCTCGATTCCGTGCTCGCCGGTGGCCAGTTGCGGCTGTCCACGCGGGAGCTCGCGGACGGCCGCCAGATGAGGTTGCTGTGCGCAGGCACCCTTCCGTTGAGTGACGCAGCGCTCGAGAGTGCTCTCGTCGCGCTGGCCTCGGCCCAGGCGGTCTATCTGCCGGAGGGCTGGGTTTGGCCACCCGGGACTGCGGAGCTGACCGTTGTGGCACTCGGCAGCGGGGCAGGGGTGCTGGCGGGCAGCGGACGGCGAGGCGGGCTGGTCCTGGAGCTGGGAGAGGGCGCGGCGGCCGACGAGCTGGCGGTCCTCATCGGCCATGAGCTTTTTCACACCGTCAACGGGCACCTCCTGGTTCACAGACCTGAGGCTGAGTTCACCACCCTTTGGTTCAAGGAGGGGGTGACGAGCTGGATCGGACTCGTGAGCGCGGCGCGGGCGGGGCTCATCGACGAGGAGGCCTTCCTGGATGCCTGGGGCACGATCATCGGCAACTACTACGAGAACCCCCTGGCCACGCGGCTGTCGGCGTGGCAGCTCGCCGACCGGTTCTGGAAGAACCCTCACGCGCGCCGCCTGCCTTACGACAAGGGGGCCCTGGTGGGCATGATGCTCGACGTGTTGCTGCGGGATTCGCGGGACGGCAGGTCCGGACTCGCCAGGCTCTTCCAGTCGATGCTGGTCGGGTTTGGTGCACACCGCGCGTACAACGACGACGATCTTCGCCAGGTGGCCGCGGTGTTGGGGCCCGAGGGGGCCGAGCTTGATGCGTTCTGGTCACGGTTCGTCATCGGGGCCGAGCCCCTGCCGCTTCGCGGAATGATGGAACGGCTCGGGGTGCGCTGGGCCACGGAGAAGGGGCCCGCCCCCTACTACGGATTTCGTCTCGCATCTGACCCGTACGGCCAGTTCGTGTCCGCGGTGGATCCACGCGGGCCCGCGGCGCTGGCCGGATTGCGCAAGGGCGACCGTTTGCACCGTGGGCTTCCGCAGGGCTGGGAGGACAGGGGCGCGCCGGTGCGTGTGGAGGTGCTGCGCGGGCCGTCGCGCTTGCCGTTGCTCCTGCGGGCTGTGCCGGGTTCCAGGGAGCTCTACCGCGTCCGCCAACAGCGGGGCAGTCCGCCAGAATGGCGAGCGTTGCTGCACTGATCTCGGGGCCGCCGGCGCGGACCGGCACGGTGCCCAGACGAAAGAAGCCCAGTGACCGAAGTCACTGGGCTTCTGAAGCGTCCCCGACGGGATTTGAACCCGTGTCGCCGGCGTGAAAGGCCGGTGTCCTAGGCCAGACTAGACGACGGGGACAGACGCGAACCGGGAACGTTGTTAACGACTTCCCGACAACGTGTCAAAGGGCCGTGTGGGATTCGAACCCACGACCCGCAGATTAAAAGTCTGCTGCTCTGCCGACTGAGCTAACGGCCCCTAGGGCGCGGAATTAGCAACGCAACGGCGCGATGTCAATCTGTCAGTTGATGAAGATCGACAGCCAAGGCGCGTGATCGCGAAAGCCGAGCCGACGGTAGACGTGCCTGGCGGCGTCGTTGTCCTCGTTGACGTACAGGCTGACCCGAGGCACGTGGCGCAGCAGGTCGGTGCAAATGTCCCGGAGCGCACGGGTGGCCAGGCCCTGGCCACGGTGCGCGGGGACGGTGTAAACGCCCGCGAGTTGTGCGCCCAGGCGGGCGTCGTAGCTGGAGATGTCGGTCTTGAAGAGGAGCTCGGCCTGGCGGCGCCAGACATAGACCTGGCCCCGTCGGATGCGGTTCTCCTGGATGCGCCGGAACGTGCCCGGCTCTCCGCCGCACGGCTCCACGAGCGCCTCCTCCAGATACATGTCTCGGGCCAGCGGGACCAGATCCTCAAGATCCTGAACGCTGGCCCGCCGGACCTGACAGCGCGGTCCGCCCAGGTAGCCTGTGTGGTCCAGGACCATAAAGCGCTGTGGTCGGTACAGGCGCGGCGTGCGTCCGCGCCCGTAGGCGTGCCACAAGCCGCGCACGCAGTGCCGCTCACCCACCGCATGGTCGAGGTCAACGCCGAGCCGCCGCAACCGCTCGCCAAACCCCCGCCCGGCGGCTGCACCGCCAACGGGGAGCGCCATGGCCTGGGAGACGAGGAGGCAGACGCCGACCAGAGATCCGCTGGTGCCGGCGTGGGCGAGGTAGAACGAGAAACTGACTGCGCCTCCGCTGCGGACGATCCCGTGCCGGGCGAGCCAGGAGAGGACAAAGAGATTGGCGTTGGGATCGCGTCGCAGGAAAGCTCTGACTACGACGTCATCGGACCGGCGCGCGGTTCGAACTGCCACGCTCGGTTCGGCGGTCCAGGCGACGGCCTGCTGCTGTGCGAAATGCACCACGAAACGAGCATAGGGAATCAGTGAAGGCGGAGCAAAACGGGGCTGGGTTTTGGAACTGCGGGGGGGCGGCTTGTGGGGCGGGCGTTGCGGCCAGACTTGGGGTTGCCCGGAGTTCGCGAGGTGGGCTGAGTCGATTGGCCGAGGGCGCGAACGCAGGGCTGAGTCAGCGCTCCTGCCAGGTGTCCACGCGGCCATCGCCGTTGTTGTCGCGGCCGATGCGATCGAGAATGCCGCGCTCGTAGTACTCCCAGAAGTCCACGCGGCCGTCGTTGTTCGTGTCGCGCTCGACGCGAATCAGCTCGCCGTCCTTGTAGTATTTGAATACGTCGGCGGCCTGATCGAACTCGACGTCGACCTCCTTGCGGACGAGCTTGCCTTTGTCGAAGAAGTTCAGCGCGTCCACGCGCCCGTCGAAGTTGTAGTCCAGCTCTTCCTTGATGAGCTTCTCGGCCTCGTTGAAGTGCCGCCAGATGTCGACCATGCCGTCGAAGTTCACGTCGATCTCTTTGCGCACGAGGCGTCGGGCCGGCTGGTCGTCGCCTTTGGTCTCCTCCTTGTAGATGGAGTAGACGTCCGGGATCGTGTCTCCATTGAGGTCGGCCTTGACGACGATCAGGCCCTCAGTTGGGTACCTATCCGCGCCGCGAAGCACTTTGCTCGTGCCCGGATTTGCGTCGGGTTTGGTTTGTCCCCCGCCTCCGCATGCAGCTGCGAATACGAGCGCGAACGACCCCAGGACAATGATAAAAAATCGGTTCATGGCGCCGTGATGGTAGCCCACGTTGACTCGGGTGGCCAGCATGGTTAGTTCACACCCGTGAACATCCCTGGAACGGTACTTGTTTCCGGCGGAGCGGGGTTTGTGGGGTCATGGCTCTGCGAGCGGCTCGTCGCCGATGGTTGGTCAGTCATCTGTGTGGACAATCTGGTCACCGGGCGCCGCGAGAACATCGCGGCACTCGAGGGCGAGAACCTGCGATTTGTCCACTGGGACATCTGCGCCCACCCACCAGAGGGGCTGCTGGCTGACCTTGGGGAAGGGGAGCTGGACCTGGTGATGAACCTGGCTTGTCCAGCAAGCCCCGTGGACTACGGGAACCTGCCTCTTTTCACCATGCGGACGGGCTCAGTTGGGACATGGAACCTTCTGGAGCTGGCGCGCAACCACGGCGCGCGCTTCCTGATGGCCTCGACGTCGGAAGTGTACGGCGACCCGCTCGTGCACCCGCAGGCAGAGGACTATACGGGGAACGTGAACACCCTCAGCCCGCGCGCGGTCTACGATGAGTCCAAGCGGTTCAGCGAGACCCTGGCCTACACCTACTTCCGCCATTTTGGGTCGGAGATCCGCATCGCGCGTATCTTCAACACCTACGGGCCTCGCATGCAGGTCGAAGACGGTCGCGTGGTGTCGAACTTTGTCGTGCAGGCCCTCGGCGGGGCCCCGCTGACCGTGTATGGGGACGGCTCGCAGACCCGCAGCTTTTGCTACGTCACCGACACGGTGGAAGGCCTGCTGCGCCTGGCCCTGTCGGACTTTGGGGAGCCGGTCAACATCGGCAACCCAGACGAGTACACCATCGCCCAGTTTGCCCAGATGGTGATCGACACGGTGGGCCTGGGGGGCGAGTTGGTCTTCAAGGGGCTCCCACCGGATGACCCGAAGGTGCGCCGGCCAGACATCTCACGCGCCCGACGGGTGCTGGGCTGGGAGCCGCAGGTGACGTTGGCCGATGGGCTCGAGCGGACGATTGCCTGGTTTCGCGATCGCCTCGCCCAGGACGGTGAATGAGTCAGACCCCCCAAGATCGGATCCGCAATTTCTCGATCATCGCCCACATCGATCACGGCAAGAGCACCCTGGCCGACCGCATCCTCGACTTGACGTTGGCGATCACGGAGCGGGAGCAGAAGGCGCAGTTCCTGGATTCGATGGATCTGGAGCGGGAACGCGGCATCACCATCAAGGCGCAGTCGGTGCGGCTCTTGTACCGGGCCAAGGACGGCACGGATTACGTGCTGAACCTGATCGACACACCTGGGCACGTGGACTTCCACTACGAAGTCTCCCGTTCTCTGGCTGCGTGCGAGGGGGCGATTCTGGTCGTCGACGCGGCGCAGGGGGTGGAGGCGCAGACGCTCGCCAACGTCTACGTCGCGCTCGACAACGAGCTGGAGATTGTCCCGATTCTGAACAAGATCGACCTCCCTGCCGCGCGCCCAGAGGAGGTGCGGCAGGAGATCGAGGACATTGTAGGTCTGGATGCCTCGGACGCGGTGGCGTGCTCGGCCAAAACGGGCTTTGGCGTGCTTGAGGTGCTAGAGGCCGTCGTTGCCAAGATCCCGGCGCCCGGCGGGGATCGCAACGCGCCACTGCAGGCATTGATCTTTGACTCCTGGTTCGACACGTACCGCGGTGTGGTCACGCTCGTTCGGATTGTGGAGGGCGCGATCCACAAGGGCGACAAGATAAAGATGCTGGCCACGGGAGCGGTGGCCGAGGTTCAGGAGCTGGGGGTGTTCTGCCCCGTCGCCACCCCGGTGCCCTCCCTCCACGCCGGCGACGTGGGTTTTGTCATCACGGGCATCAAAGAGGTGCGCCAGACCAAGATCGGCGACACCATCACCACCGTGCGCGATGGCTCCACCGAGGCGCTGGCCGGGTTCCAGGACGTTCAGCCGATGGTCTACGCCGGGCTGTTCCCACTGGAGCACCGGACGGGCTACCAGGCGCTGCAG
>CALBXO010000918.1 GCA_937890335.1 uncultured Pseudomonadota bacterium
GTTTACAAATTCGGACCGAGCCTGGCCAAGCATCGGCGTCGTGGGTGTTCCTGGCGCAAGGAAGCATGTCCTCGACATGCGCCCGCGAGACAGGGGCGCCCACGACGACGAGGCGCAGGCGAGGCGACGGGAAAATTGTGAACACCTCTCAGGCCACTGCTGTGGCCCCCGAGGACTGAGACTATCGGGTCTCAGCGGCGACTGTGTAGCTGTTCTCGGTCAGCTCTGAGTTGGCAAAGATTCTGATGCAGTACCGCCCTGGCCGAGCGTCCTCGATCACGACCTCCTCGAGGTCCGGGCCAGCGTTGTAGCTCAGATCCGCCAGCGCCTCATCCGGGTCGTACACCTCCAACTCCAGGTTCCCCTCAAAGTGGAAGTGCTCCACGGTCACCGTGAGCTCCTGCCCGTCCCCCACAGTCACCGCAAACCAGTCCTCGTCGGACGCCGGGCCGCACATATACCCATCCACAGACGTGAAGGTGGGCAGCATCGCAGCCGCCCCGCAGCTGTTGTTCGGCTCGTTGGGATCCACGACATCGCACATCTGCGCCCGCCCCTCCACGCGAAGGTCCACCGTGTAGTCCACCGGGTCACCGTCGTTGAGCGTCGACACCTCCACAAGCCACGTGCCCTCGTCTGTCCGCCCCGCCGTGAACGCGCCACCGGCCAACCGGTCCGTATCCGTATTGCCGTCCCGGACCAGGAAATCTCTGACGTCTGCCTCGCCGCCAGGGCCGTAGACCAGCGCTCCCAGGTCCGCGTTCGGCGCCACGGCCGCATGGTCGTAGCGCAGCGCCAGATCCACCTCGTCACCCAGCGCCACGGCAAACGCGTACCAATCTGCGTCGCCGTCGTGTCTGCACAAGCGGCCCTCGCTCTCTCCGGAATCAACTGTCGCCGCGTCTCCCGCAGACTCGTTGGGTTCGAAGTCATCGGGCACGCAGCCATCGGGAGCCGTCCGCGTCAGCGTCAGCTCATACCCGACCCCGCCGGTGGCCACGTCGCTCGGCGCCGTCACCCGCACAAAATAGGTGCCCGGCGCCGCCGCCACGACGCCTGCGCGGCGCGGTGGGTCTGCGTCAGGCGCGGTGTCCAACACGGTGGTAGCGTCCGTGTCCAGGATGTCCACCTGGAGTGCAGGTCCGTCGCCCTGAACCAAACTGACCGTCAACTGCTCCCGCGCCTCATCGAGCGCCACCGGGTACCAATCCACGTCACCGTCGCAGGCAGTGAGTTCGTCGATGACGAGCCTGCGACCGGCACGAACCACTACGGGGTCTGCATCCGCGTCGTCGTTCGGCTCGAGCGCGTCGAGGACGCAGGCCGTCAGGCAGACTTCCTCCTCGCAGACCTCCCCGTCGTCACAATCCGCGTCGGTCACGCAGCCCTCTGGGAGATCGGGGGCGTCGTCGGGCGCATCGGCGGTATCGCCCAGGTCGGCCGTATCAGGTGCGTCCGGGTTGTCTGTATCGCCTGTGTCGCCCACGTCGGGAACGTCGCTGTCATCCGCGTCATCCGCGTCATCCGCGTCACCGGCATCGCCGCCGCCGTCGGGGTCCACATCCGCGCCATTGTTGCCCACGTCACCGCCGACGCAGGTCCCGGCAAAACACGAGCTTGGTGGGCAGATTCCGCCGCACGGCGCGGGGGTCGTCCCACCGCCGCCGTCGCCGCCACAACCGGCCCACACCAACACCCATAGACCGGTCATTATCCAGCGCATCACCGCCTCCCGTTTCCACCCGCACAATAGCGCCACGAGCGGGCCCGCTCAACTGGAAGCGGCCGGTCCCCAGGTCAGCCGAGCTGCGTGCTGCAGCCAGTGCCACCCAAACGCCTGGATCAGCAGCCACACGCACCACAGGGCGAGCGCCCAAAGCGTGCCGCCGCCTACCGGCGCGGCGAACCAAACGTACAGCCCCGCCGCGCCGGCAACGGGCAGCAGCCCGCCAACAAGCGCAGGAAACACCACCGCGACCCCTGGCTGCGACCACATCTTCCGGACGGCCGCGATGACCGCCCGCCGCACCGTCAGGTCGTCGGCGACTACCGCGACACGAGTCCAATGGGCCCAAACACCAAAAGCCACAAGGCCGGCCAGGACGACCAATCCCCGCAGCGCCGGCAGAGTGATCAGCTGTGTCTGGCCCGTCCAACCGGCGGCATCCCCGTGCCCGACGATCGCCTCCAGAATCCACCCCGAAGTCACCACGACGAGCGCGTTGGCCACAGCCGCCAGAGCCGCAATCCGCAAGAACGCCCACAACCGCGGCAGACCGACCACCCGGACCGCGTGCCAGACCCGCACGCGCTCTTGGCTTGCCCCGAGTACGTCCAACGCGGCCCCGGTGAGGACCAGACCCGCCACCCAGGTGAGCGCTGCGGTAACAAACGCCGCGCCTGCCATGGCCGCACCCGCGCCGCCGACCAGGTCCACCACCTGCATGGCAGGTAGCTGCGCCAGATCCGTAAACCAAGGCTTGCGCGCCAAGCCCTTCAGGCCGCCCATCGCGACCAGGAGTCCAGGTAGACCTGCGAGCGCGAAGAGGAGCAAGCGCGCCGCGAGGAGGCGGCGGGACCCTGGCCGCAGCCGGGCACCGGCGAACACCGCGCCGCCCACAGGGCCGGTCTTACGCAACAAGATCAGAGCCACAGCGACGCCCCCGAAGCCATCCATTGACCCAATGCCGAAGCGAACCCGGCCCAATGGGCCTGAAAGGCGCGCGACGGCGCCACAGCGAGCGAGTTGTCGCCGGGGGTCGGGTCCATGGCGAGTACATCGGGAGGGCCGACGGTGGCTCGCAGCAAGCGCGCCCGCCGCACAAAGCGCCATCGCCGCCACGCTGCGCGGCCGTCCCATGCGTCTTCCAGCACCGTCCCGTCGTCAAAGACAAACGTCACCGTCACCGGCAAGTGGTCCCATCCAGGCCCTTCGACAAGCACCTCGGAAACAACCCACTCTTCGTCTGTAGTCTCGCCGGCGGCGGACACCTCCAAGCTTCGATGGACCACGTCACCGTCGACACGAACGACACCGCGCACGTACCCCGGCGTGCGAACCTCCGCCCGCCCGTCCGCACCCAGCGCGGGACCACCTTCCACGTCCTTGGCCCGTGAGCCCTCCTGACCCCGCACCCAGCCTTTGGGGGCACTCCACTCCTCGGCGGTCGCGCTCGCCACCCGAAAGTCAGGCACGTCGGGCCGCGTCCAGGCCTCCCGTAGAAAGGACGCCAGATCCGGGTTTACACCGTGCGCCACGGCCACAAAGTCATCCACGGTGGGGTGAGCAAAAGCGAACCGTCCAAAGTAGGCGGCGAACACATCGTCCAACGCGGTCTGTCCAAAGCGCGCCTCGGCCGTGCGCAGCGTCACCGCCGTCCGCGCGTAGATCTGTGCCCCGGCTGTGTTGTCCGCAAACAGCCACGCCGGCCGCTGCGCCACAGATTCTGCCGGGCGCAGGCCTCGCAGGCCACTGGAACGCAGCGCGGTCCAATCCAGGTTGGCGCCGAGTGGTTGGCCCACACTCGGCGTGTCCGTCTTCTGGATCGCCTCCAGAATCTCGCCTTCCCAATAGGTCGTGAAACCCTCGTCCAGAAAGGCCTCTGCGCGCTCATCGGTCGCCACCAGTCCATAGAAGTATTGGTGCGCCAGCTCGTGTACGGCCACAGACTCCGGCAGCACCAGGTCGCGCAGGACCGGTGCCTCGAACAGCGGGTCGGCCGGAAAACCCGTGATCAGCGTGGGATACTCCATACCGCTGGTTCGACGCGCGCGAAAGGGTGGCAACACCGCGGTCAGCGTGGCGTACGGGTACGGGCCCACCCGCAGCGCGAGCGTGGCGAGCCCAATAGTGAGACTCGCGCGGACGCGCTCAACGAGCGCCTCGGACCCCGGAGGCGCGATGATGCGCAGCTCCACTCCACCGGCGTCCGACACAGATTCCTGTAGGTTTGCCCCTGCCACGAACGCAAAGTCGTGGACCGCACGTTGGCGGTAGGTCACCGCGCCGGAATCCTGCGCATCGCGGGCACCAGTAGCACCGACCACCCAGCCTTCGGGGACCCGCAGCGTCACCTCGTAATCGGCAAAGTCGGCGAAGAACTCGGTGGCGCGATGAAACTGGTTGGCCGTCCACTTTCCATCCGATCCGCGCACGGCGAGTTTCGGGTACCACTGCGCGACAAAGAAGTAGTCGTCCACCCCGCCGGTTCGTGCGATGGGAACCGGAAGGCGGGCCTCAAACTGAAAGCGAACACGCGTGGTGGCCCCCGGCGCAACCTCCGTCGGCAGCCCCACGCGGACCAACGTCTCGTCCTGCGGGTTGCCGTCGTCCGGCTGCCATGGGGTCACAGTGCAACGCGCGCCGCTCCCCTCGCCCTGGGTCACTTCGATGAGCTGGGTCCAACCCCACGGGTCGTCGTACCGCTCCAGGACCTCGCGATGGTCTCGCCGGCCGCTCGGCACAGGCTCGCGAAGAAAAGTCGTCGCCTCGTGGGCAAACGCGTTCAGGTACAGGTGAACCGGAAGCTCCCAGACGCCCTCCGAGGACATGTTGGTCCACGTCAGGTCCACGGTTCCGGTGAGCTCCCGCGTCTCGGGCTCCAGCTGCGCGTCGATGACGTAGCGCGTGGACATGGCCGGCAAATCGCCCGCGCTGGCCGGTGCGCACACGCCAGCCAGCAGCCACACCGGCACCAGAAACCGCAGGCGCGTGCTCACCGGAAGTCCGCCACGAGCACCTGGTGGTCCGATCCATCGCTGTCGTTGGGCATCAGGCCCAGCGCGGCGGCGGCGTCCCCCGTCATCGTGTGCGTGGACAAGATGTACCCGTGGACCCGGGCAAGACCGGGCGAGTTGACCAGAATGTCGAGCTGCCCCGGCGTGAAGCGAGACTCCGGTCGGTACCAGGTCCAGAACTCACCCGGCCGCAGGTTCTCCAACTGCCAGCGGTCCAGTCCGGCCGCCTCGATGGTGTCCAGCGGGCGACGGGAGCCCACGAGGTTCCAGTCTCCGATCACGATCGCTGGCACGTCCGAGTTGTCCTCAATGGTCTGCACCACCGCCTGCGCCTCCTCGATCCGCCAGCCATCCTCACGGCTGCCGTTGTGACCACAGCAACTGCCGTGCAGGCTCACGACCAACACCTCGGGTGCGCCGGGCAGCTGCACGCGCGCTGCGGCGTAACGCTGGCTGAGGCTCTCCACAAACCGCATGCTCCCACGGGTGGCGATGATCGCCCCTCGAACCTTGTAGACGTTCCAGTCGGACTTCCCGGTGATCTGTTGCAGCGCGAAGGCCAGCGCGCTCTCCTGGATCGTCTGCTCCTCCTGGAAGCAGTAGATGTCCGCATCCACGGCGCCCAGAAGCCGGCCGATCAACGGTGCGCGCGTCCCATCCTCGAGCCCAGACTCGCGGGTGTTCAGGTTCGCAATCCGCAGCGTGGCCCCCTCGCCGCGCTGCGCCGACCGCAGCGGGGGCACCGGGTCCGAGGGCGCCCCGAGCACGACATCGACAGGATCCGTCCGGTCAGATCCCGCAAAGGCCAAGGAGACGGTCTCGCCCGGCTCGACGGACACCGGAGCCAGGTCCACCCGCAGCTCAAAGTCCGTCGCAGCGTGGGTCGGGGCGGCGACGAAATTGAGCCGCGACCAGGAGATCCAACGGCTCGGGTTACCGTCCCGGTAGATCGTGCGGCCACGGAAATCAACGGTCAGTCCACGCCCGCCGGGCAACCTCAGCTCCAGGCGCAGCCCTCCCTCCGCGTCTTCGCCGGACTGGAGGTTGAGTTCATTGCCGATGTCGAACCGCACGTAGAGCACAGTCCCCCGCGAGCGGGCGTAGACACGGGTGACATCGAACGATGCACCGGCGTCGCCAGCGGGGTCCGTCGCGATCAAGTCTGCCTGCGTCCACTCACCCATCTCACCGTCGATGGTCGGGGCCGGGGGCCAAACCCGCGGCTCCCCCGTGTCCGGCTCTCCGACGTCGTCGGTGGCGCCATCCGCAGCATCGCCGGCCACGTCCGCGTCTTCGCCGCCCGGCATGTCCTCGGCGTCGGAGTCGCCCGCATCGGGGGCGGTGTCGGCGCGGCCAAGATCGCTGCCCTGTTCCACGGACGCGGGGTCCACCGTGTCCGAGCAGGCCGCGCCCGCCACGAGCAAGAGCAGGAGCGAAGAACGAAAAAACCAACGCATCAGAACTCCTCGGAGGACATGAACGTACCCGTCGGGGGGTCATCAAACGGCTTGAACGTCGCCGGGCCACGTGGAGTCGGCGCCGTCCAGACCTGCTGAAACTCGGAGGGCACCGACCAACTGCGGGGCGGCTGCGCAGCCGCGTCATACCACAAAACCGTGACGTGCAAATGCGGCTCCAGGGTCACGCCTGAATTCCCCACGGTGCCAAGGTAGGTGCCCGCCTCGAGGTAGGCATCGACCGCAACCTCGGCGGGAATCGAGTCCTGCTGAAAATGCAGCAGGTACAGGTAGTACGAACCGCCCAGGCTCACGCCCACCAGATTGTTGGGTGAGCCGAGCCCCGGATGGGTGCCAAGCGGGTTGTCCGGCGCATCACGCACGACCTCGACCACGTAGCCCGCGGAGGGCAGCACCACAGGTTTACCCCATGCGAGGAACTCCTCGTTGCTCGCCCCGTCGCCAGTAAACCTGCGCCCTTGTTCGTCGGTGACGACGAGGTCCCAGGCGTTGTCGCCATAGCCCTGCTCCTCAAGGTGGTAGCTGTCGTGCCCGGTGAACACATGGGCAACTCCAGCCAGCGGCGACCTCGACAGCACGATCCCCTCATCCCGAAGGGCCTGCCTGTAGGGACGGCGCGGGGACGGCGCGAGAACATCGATGGTCTCGATCTCGGAGGCGCCAATCACGTGGACGCTGTGGTCGTCGGGGTAGGGGCGCAACCGGGACACATCGAACAGCGCGTGACTCCACGTCGGCTCCGGCTCCCACCAGCGGTTGTGATCATAGGTCCAGATGTGCTCGCCCACGACCTCGCGCCCATCGGTCAGCGAAGCGCGCCACAGCGCCACCCCGCCCGTACTGTCAGCCTCCTGCGCGTCGGAGACATCGGGCCCCTCGGAATCCACCTCACCGATGGCTGCGTCTGCCACGTCGGGCGACGCGTCTCCGACGCCGGCATCGGCCACACCGTCGTTGGTTGCCTTCGGCCCCCCACAGCCGGCCGGCAGCACGGCGAGGAGCAGCACGACGAGCACGGAGACCGCCAAACGGCGCTGCGGATGGGGGACTGGAGCTCTCGATCGTCGCCCGGCGGGAGGGGTTTCGGAGCAACTCCGATTGCCACCCCAGGTGACGCCAGCACAGCGCCGCGTGGACCTTCGGAGTCGATTCACTGCTGGAGGCGGAAACATGCGGCCATCTTTGCGAGGGCGCGCGCAAACTTCCAGAGGTCGGACGACTTTCTCACCAGCCACCCCGCTCCAGACCATCAGGTCCGGCCGGTGCACGGCGTCGAGAGGCTTGTGTTGAAGTCAGGAGGGGGGGCCGGGGGCCGGGGCGCAAAGCGGGGCCGCGGTGGGACCGGACGCCATCGCTGACCCAATCAGAGTCGGTGCATGCCATGACGACATCATCGCGATGCGCTCGTGCCAGCGTGGGCCTACGAATCAGAAGGTGGCAAACACCTGGGTCCAATACAGCGTGCCATTGTCGTTGTAGGCCCCCACGCCGATGTGGGTGTAACCCGTGTTCAAAATGTTCGCACGGTGTCCGGGCGAGTTCATCCACGTCGTCTCCACAGCCTCGGGCGTCGGGTAGCCGTAGGCGATGTTCTCGCCCACGGAGCGCCAACCGGAGATGCCCGCCTCACGGACGCGGTCCCAGGGCTGCTGCCCCTCGGGGTTGGAGTGGCTGAAGAAGTTTCTGCGGGCCATGTCTTCCGAGTGATCGCGGGCTACGCCACCCAGACCCGTGTGGCATTGGAGCGCCGGCAGCCCATTGCTGCGACGGTCGCCGTTCATCAGCTCCCATTGCCGCGTCTCAATGTCAGACCCGCAGGCCCCCTGCGGGCCCGGGTCTGGATCGGGGTCCGGCTCGGGGTCGGGGTCAGGGCCGCCGCCGGGGGGCCCGCCGCCGGGAGGGTTGCCCGGCTGCTCGCACAAGGCGCCACAGCTCTGGTAGCAGCCCTGGCCGTTGTTGCGGACACAGGAGTTGTCCCCATCGCAGGAGCCTTCGCAGGCGTTGGCCCCACAATCCGGGTAGCACACATTCACGCCCGTGCCGTTCCAACAGCGGAACCCACTGGGGCACTCGGCCCGCGACCCGCCCGCGGAGCAGCTGCCCGAGCCCTGCACCATACAGATGCCCTGGACGCAGATGCCGTCGTGTCCGTCTACGTCGGCGCAGTTCGAATCGCAATCGCACTCCAGTCCAGACGCGCTCAGCTGTGGCTCGGGGTCAGGGTCAGGGCCGGGGTCAGGGTCAGGGCCGGGGTCAGGGTCGGGGTCAGGGTCCGGATCCTGGCCGTTGTTTCCCGGGTCAGGGTCCGGATCCGGGTCGGGGTTGATACTTCGGTACTCGCACCAGCCGATGGCGCTGCCTTCCACGGGGTTGCAGACGCCGCTCGGGCACTCGGCGTGGGTGCCGCAGGTCGCTACGCAGACGCGGGCGTCCTCCAACGCGAGACACCGCAGGTCATCAGTGCATTGATCGCTGGTCTGACAGGCGGAGCCAACTCCCGGCGCGACGGGCGCGAACTCGCACCAGCCCACGTCACTGCCAGCGACAGGGTTGCACTGACTGCTGGCGCACTGCGGGTCTCCCGTACAGGTCTGCACACAGTACTGTCCGTCCTCGAGCCGCAGGCAGCGCAAGTCGGCACCGCACTGCGCGCTGCCAGAACACTCGACGCCCACACCGTTGGGCTGCGGCACAATCACGTCGCCGTCTCGACTGTCCGCCTGGGTCTCTTGCCCCTGGAGGCAGCCCGCCAGCACAGCCAGCCCGCCCAGCAGCAAAGCGGGGAGGTATATCACTCGAAGTTTCATGTTCTGTCCGGTCTCACGTTCTCACCCACCCTTCCCTTCAGCAACCCGTGGGCCAGCTCAGGCCAGCGCATTGAACACCGTTCAGCACGGGCTGCGGGATCGCATACTGTGACCAACTGACACACCCGAGCCGACATGCCGTGCACGCATGTAGCGCCCACGCCACAGAGGCGGTTGGCGCTGGAGAGGCACAACACCTCGCGGCTGCGCCGGTTCCGGCCAGGGCTTGACGCATCCCCTGGGCTACCTACTTAGGCCGGGCTGCTGCGCGGACGAGGCACACACGCGACGACGGTGTTGCCCACACGGCCCGTGCCATGAAACCATTTACGCGGTGCCACCTCCGGGCACTGCGTCCCAAGACGGTCAGCCGCCGTTCGGGCGTGCGCGTGGAGATCGACACCATCCGTGAGCTGCGGGGAACCCCGTTCGCTCTGTGCAACGACGAGATTCAGTTCGTCTACGGTCTCCTGGCGGGACCGCAGTGGCCTGGTCTGCGCAAGCACAACCTTTGGGTGTTCCGAACGCACCAGCAGATGTTCGCCGCCGACTTCGTCGTCGTCGACGTCTCGGGTCACCGTCGCGCGCTCGGCGAGCTGCGCCTCCCCGACTGGGACGTGTTCGTGCTGGACCTCAAGATGGGCCAGAACCTCGGGCGAGGGGGCGGCGTGCAATTTCGGCGCGCTCAGCCGGCGGCGCACACGGCGCTGCAGCTCTGCGCGGAGACTCTCGTCAAACCCGAACACCGGGCCCGACGCGCCACATGGCTTTCCATGCTGCGCCCGCGCCACGTGTGGTCGCTCATCGGATCCACAGCGGAAGTTCTCGATTTCTTCGATGACCTGCCGGCCCGAAGGCAAGCCCGGCTCACCAACCCCAGAAGAGGGCGACACTGATGATGTGGACGATCACAAGCCCAACAAGAACCGTGGCGATCCCGATGTGTCCCACCAGGAACGCGCGCCGCGTCTTGTAGAGCAGCAGACACGCGCTGAGGTCGCCCGCCCGGACCGCATCCCGGACCAGGCGGTCGGCCGCGGCGCGGTCCTCTTCTGTCAGCGCCTTGATGCCGTCCGCGACCCCAGTCCGGACCCGCTCCAGCGTTGCGTCGTAGCTGTAGCCACTGCCGAGCCGACCCAGTACGCCACCGGCCTGGCCGCGGGCCTTCTTGACCAGCGCCCGCCCGTCGGAGCCCATGGACTCCCACAGCTCCTTGGCCCGCAGCTTGATGGCATGACGCTCGGCGATGACGTCCTCCTCCACCTGGCTCGACCCCTCCAGGCGCGTAATCGCGTGGGGTAGCCACTTGTAGTAGAGGACCGCAAAGAAGCCGGACGCCACCTCGGCGAGCGTCAGCAGGAACAACATCGCCGTCAGCGTGCTGCCCAATTGGAACCCTGAGTGCAGCAGCATCGCCACCAACCCAAACGCCCCAAGGTACAAGTGGGTGCGGGTCCAGGTCAGGAACGTGCCGCCCTGAAATCGGAATCGTTTGACGCGGCGGCGGACGGCCAACATCACCGCGCCGAAGAAACCAAAAGTCGAAAAGACACCGAGGGCCAGCATCGGCCAGCTGTAGGCTGTGTGTCCTCCAAACGTCAGGAACTCAAAACCAAACAGCCCCACCATCAGCGCGGTGGCCAGGATGAACAATGCGGCCAGCACCATGTGGGTGAAGCTGGACTTCGCAATCGTGTCGGTGTGACCCACGCCCTTGCGGTTGGCGTCCTGGAACACCTCGGCAATCTCGTCCCAATACGTCGTCGGCTCCACCCGCAAGATGGCGCCGGTGGGGCAGTTGTTGACGCAATTGGCGTTGCTGTACCCGTGACAGAGGTTGCACTTTGAGGCCAGTCGGTCCCGGATCACCTCCTGTTTGGTGATGGGATCCTCGACCTTGCGACCGGGCGTCTGAACAATCGTGATGTTGCCCCACGGGCACCGGTTCGCGCAGCTCGCGCAGCCGATGCACGTGTGCCGGATGTCGACCTCACCGGACGGCGTACGGTGGATGGCGCCCGTCGGGCAGCCGATCATGCACTCGGGATTCACGCAATGGCGACACGACGCGGGCAGCAGGATCGTCTCGTACGACCCCTGTTTGTCCACGTTCTCGCGGCGCACAAGCTTCTTGCCTCGCCGGGCGACACGCGCGTGTCCGTGGCGCGATTGGCACGCGGACACGCAGTTCCCACACCGAATGCATTTGTTGAGGTTGATGGTCAGAAGGGATTGCCCTTCCTGCGCCCCCTCGCTGAGCAGACTCTGAACGAAGAGCGCGACCGTCTTACCCTTGGCCGCCAGGCCCTCTGCCAACCGCACCGACCGCTCGCTCTCTTCCTCCGTCATCCGCTGGAAGATCTCGGGGTAGTCGCGCTTGAGAATGTTGTTGAAGACACTGCGGTCGAGCTCGATGTACTCCACGTGGCCCATCGAGATCAGGCGACCCCCACGAACCCCGTGGTGCTTGAGCCCGATGACATCACCGGCGTTGAAGTACGACAGGATTGACTCGGTCTTCTCGGTCGCGTTGACCCGCACCAGCTTGGCGACGCTGGTCTTGAGGATCAGAACCGAGGGGTCCTTGTCCTGCTCGTCAAAGATGATGGAGCCACGCGGGGCGCTCTCAAGGCGCGCGTTGCTCGCGATGAACTCGATTGCCTGCTCGTTGAGCTCGCAGAAGTAACGATGCTGCTTGAGGAACGCGCGGACCGACCGCGCTTTGGTGTACTCGCTGAGGGCCTTGAAGACCTTGCCCTTCATCTCCTTGTCGGCCTGCTCCACCGCGGTCTTCTCGATCTCGAGAAGGATGCAGTCGGAGTCGGCCACAATGGACGCGGTGCGCCGGGCACGGCCCATCAGCGCGACCTCACCCAAACAATCGCCCGGCTTGTTGATCCGCGCCAACACCAGCGGCTGGCCATCGGAGCCAACTTGCTCCACCCGCAGCGCGCCCTGGTGGAGGATGAACATCGTGTGGCCGTAATCCCCCTGCCTGGCGATCAGCGTGCCGGGTTCGAAACGGCGGACAAACGCACGCTCGCGCAGCTTGTCGAGGACCTTGGAGTCCAACGTCTGCAGGAAGGAGATGCCCTGGAGAAGCTGGGTCTTCCGAACGTTGGAGACTGTCTGTGCGCGCGCTTGGCGCGGTGTCGCGGTTGCGGTGCTCATGCTTGGTTCGGAAGGTAAACCTTGCGCCTCGGAACCGTCAATCGCGATTGCATCAATACAGCAGTCATCCACTGTCCCCCTGGACTGGGGGGAACCAGACAAGAGCACCCACCTGAACGAGATCCAGCAATGCGCTGTCGTCTGGAACCGGCCCGCCAGCGCCGCTGGCTACCCAATCGAGCACCGCCTTCTGAGAGGCGGTGAGAGCGATGACACGGGCCTCTCCGTCCCAGCGTGTCCCCGCCAGCTCGACAGGTGGCCCTTCCTCCCCGAGCACCGACGCCGGGAACGTCCCGCGGCGCAGTGTCAGGGAGGCGCGGAAACGCCCGTGCCCCAGCACCTGCTCTGCGCCGTCTGCCACGCCACCAAACATCTCGGCCTCGCCGTCACAGCGAGGCTCCGCCGCGAGCCAGGCCTCCAGCCGTCGCTGCGCTCGCTCGGCGTCCCCGGCCGCTGCATCCACGTCGCAGGCGACAAACCTCGACCCCAACCGACCGGGGCCCCAAAAGCCGGCGGCCTCGACGAGCTGAACCGCCGCGCCTTCAGGGGCCTGCTGAAACGCCGACGCCAGCCCAGCGCTCACCTGCGCTACCTCCGCCGCGATCCGCCGCCCACCCACGAGGCCTTGCGCGCCAACCTGGCCAAGGCCCAGCGCGTCGGACGCCTCCAACAACTCCCGCCGGGCCCCAACGACCCCAGGGTCCCCGTCCGTGTCCCGACACAAGCCGCCGGCGGCCTCCAGCAGTGGCAGCAGCGCCTCCTCCGCGGCGCAGCCCTCCCCCTGGCGCTCAAGCTCCAAGAGGATACGGTACCCCAGGTCCTGCAGCGCACGCCGTCCCAGCATTGCGGCAAAGCGCTCCCCATCCACCGGCCGGGCAGGCTCCATCAGCTCCTGCGCGACCCGCTCCACGCGGGACAAGAGCGCAGTCGGCGTACTGACGTAGTCCTCCCCCTCCACAAGAAACAGCTCGACCCAGGTCCCAAAACTCCACGCCGTGCAGCGGTTCCAGTGGCTGCGCAGGTATCCCTGGGCGTCGCTCGCGGAATCGAGCCCAGGCCGTGGCCGGGCCTCAACCCGTCCGGTGCGGAGCTCCTCTCGACACGCGCCGAGCTCCTCCGCGAGGTGCTCCATCCCCGCGGTCAGCCTACGCACCGCTTCGTCCGCCTCACCCTCGTCTGCGGGACGCTCCCAATAGGGGACCCGAACGTCCTCGCACGCCTGGCAATGCAGCCGCAGCGCCCCGGCACGACGGTGTTCGCAGCACCGCGGCCGAAACATCTCGTCAAAGTGATACCAGTGGACAACGGGCAGAATCTCCGACGCACGGGCCCCGACGTAGAACGCGAACCGGGTCATGTCGGGTGCCCAGAAGAACCCCACAGCGCTGTGCAACAGCTCATGCGGCCGCCATTTACCCCGGTAGTTCGGGTTGAACACTGGCAGCGGTGCGTCCTGGAAGAAGCTGAAATACTTGGGCTCGGCCAGGACCCCGTCCCGCCACTCCGGCACCGTCCCCCCATCCCATACCGCGACCTCGGGTCCGAGCCCGTCGGGCATCGGCGCCCGCACCCGCAGCTCGTGATGCACAAAGCCTCGACCAGCGGCCAGACCCAACGCCCCAGCGCGGGTCGACATCGCGGTGCTCGTCACGTCGAGCGCGGGGATTCCCGCCGCCGCGCAAAGCTCCGCCGTCCAGTCGGCGGGGGCGCTCATCTCAGCCAACAGGCCGGCCACAACATGTGCCGCGTTCACGTTCCTCAAGGGCATTGCTCCAATCCCGAAATCCAGTCGGACAGCAGCTCGATGCCGTCCGCATCGAGCACCGTACTTTGTGTGCTCGGCATCCTGGCGGCGTCGAAGGACCGAAGCCGCTGCCAGAGCGTCGATCGGCTCGGGTCTCCCGGCGCAAGAATCCGCGGGTCGTCCAGGCCCAGGTCGCCCTCCTCGGGTGGCACATCGCAGTACCCGGCCTCCCGCAGCTCGACGCCAAAGCGAAAGTCAGCCGGGCCACGCCCAGGCCCCTCGGGCCTGTGGCAGTATGCGCAATTGGCATGGAGGTAGGCGCGGCCGCGCTCCTGGAGCGGCGCGTCCCCGTCCGTCGCCGGCAGCGGGCGCACCTGCGCCCTCCCTGTCACGAGGCCGACGTGTCGGTAGGTCGCCAATTGGTTCGCCACACGGTCCCCGGGGAAAGCAAAGTCCCGATCCAGCTGCCGACTCTCGGGACCCAGGACGTACCCCGCCGCCTCATTGTGACATTGGAGACACGCCGCCCGACCAGGAAATCGCCACTGCACATCGCCTATCTGCTCGGTGCGCCCGGCGGGCAGCAACTCTGCGTCACTCTCGTCGTCGCGCCAGCGATAGACGTACCCGGCCCATCGGCCGTCGTCATGCCGCACGAGCAGTCGCGTCGAGACGAGACGTTGCCCCAGGCGAAAGGTCTTGAGCAGCACGGAGCCGATGGGGAACGCCATTCGTCCGTCCTCGAGCGCCGTGATGGACGCCCCATCCGGCACGGCGAACGCCCGGTCCTTGTCCGCGGTGTCCGACCAGAACGGTACGTTGATCTCGTAGGGCACCATGCCGGGCCCAAACTGCCGGGCGTCGTTCCCGTCCATGCACCCCGTCTGACTCAGCAGGACCGGAAACGCGTCGGGCTCGGGCTCGGCCAACGGGTCCACCCGGTACAGCCGGCCCGCACCCGCCGCGTACCGGACCGCGTAGACCTCTCCCTCGGTGTCCTGGGCAAAAGCCGAGATGGCAAACCCAGCGTCGGGAACCAGTGCCTGCGGCACCAACCGCCCCTCCTCGGGGAAAAGCCCCCAGACCGTCCCGAACACATAGTCCGCGTACAGGTAGACGCCCACCAGGCTCGGGATCGCTGTGCCCCGGTACACATAGCCACCCGTGACGGACGCCCCGCCTTCATGCCGATACTCCGCCACGGGATCGATGGCATCGATCACGTCACAGAGCGGGTTGCCCCGGTAGCACTCCGTTCCCTCCTTCACGTTCCAACCGTAATTGCCGCCCAGCTCGATCGTCCCCACCTCCTCGATGAGGTTCTGCCCCACGTCTCCGGTCCAGAGCTCGCCCGTCTCCGTGTCAAAGGTGTACTTCCACGGATTGCGAAGCCCCCACGCGAAGATCTCCGGTCGCCCGTCCACCCCGTCCGCAAACGGGTTGTCTTGCGGAATGCCGTAGGGGGCGTCCCCATCGATGTCGATGCGAAGCATGGCCCCGAGGAGCGTCCGGGTGTCCTGCCCATTGCGGCGCGGATCCCCGCCGGACCCGCCATCACCCAGACCCACATAGAGGTAGCCGTCCGGGCCAAACTCCAGGTTCCCGCCGTTGTGGTTCGAGTAGGGCTGGCGCACCTCCAGCAACACCTCCTCGCTGTCCGGATTGACGACAAACTCGTCGTCGTCCAACCAAAAGCGCGAGATGCGGGACACGAGCCCCAACAGATCATCTGTGTGGGTGTAGTTGACGAACACCTCTCGCCGCTGGGGGAACCCAGGGTGGAAGGCGAGGCCCAACAGGCCTCGCTCTCCGCAGCAGGCGACGCGGTCTCGAAGGTCGGCGAACGGCGTAACGGTCGCCACATCGGGTCGGTTGTCAAACGAGACGATCGTGCCGTTCTGCTCGACCACGTACCAGCGCCTCCCATCCCCCGGCGCCTGTCGCACGGTCACCGGACGATCAAAGCGTAGGCGTGGGTACACCGGGACCAGCTGCACCTGGGCACCGGTCACGGGTCTCGGTGGCGCCTGGCAATCGGGGTTGGGAGCGCGCTCGTCCAGACCGAAAGGGCCCTCCTCGGGCGGCAAATCGGCAGGGACGTCCTCCTGCGCGTCGGCATCCGGCATGCCTGCATCGCCTGCGTCTGGCTCCGGCGCGTCCATCTCCGGCGTGTCCACGCCCGTATCACCATCGGCCCCAAGATCCCGCACATCCATGGGAACCTCCGGCACGTCCACGTCGGGAGCATCCGGCACGTCCACGTCGGGAGCATCCGGCGCGTCCGGGTCAGGAGCATCCGGCACGTCTGGGACAGGCGAGTCGGGCGCGTCCGGTGCATCCACGTCCAGGTCCGGAGCATCCGGTGCGTCCGGGTCGGGAGCATCCGCAGCGTCCGAATGGGTGTCTGGCGGCGAGGTGTCCGGGACATCCTGGATGTCCACCCC
>CALBXO010000919.1 GCA_937890335.1 uncultured Pseudomonadota bacterium
ACCGTGCCCGAAGATCCTCGGGCGAGTCGGGTGGCGTATAACCATCCGGATACTTCACTGAGCAGTTCCCCCGGTTGCTCATCGGAACCAGCGCCGGATCGCAAAAGCGGGCCGGTGCGCCGTGTCAGAGTGACACGCGAGACTGAACTTTTGAAGTATTCATCAACTCTCGCCCAGGGCGCGGTTGCCCGTGAGCGTGAAGCCAGCCTTGTCGATGGCGTCGGCGAGGGGCCCCACGTCCAGTTTGGGGCCTGTGAGAATGGCCTGTCCATCCTCGTGGCTGACCTCCACCGTGGCGACTCCAGGAACCGCGAGCAGGGCGCCCCGGACCTTGCTGGCGCAGCCGCCGCACGTCATGCCCTGCACGTCGAGCTCCATCTGGCAGCTCAGGTCGGCCTTGGCGCGGCCCAGCCACCACGTGCGCAGGTCCCGAACCGCGAACCAGGCAAACAGGACCAGCAGCCCCACGGCGGCCGCGGTCGCAAGAATGCCGCCATGGTCCATGGTGCCGGCGTCGGCGATGCGCGCCTCGAGGATGAAGTCGAACAGGTAGCCAAAGGCCAGCGACCCAACGCCGATCACCGTCAGATAGATCGCCAGCACCCGCTTGCCGAATGCCTTGTACACGGTGCCGATGGTCGCCACGTTGGACGCCGGGCCGGCCATCAGGAACACGAGCGCTGCGCCCGCCGGCATGCCGGCCGCGACGAGCGCGGCGGCGATGGGAACGGAGGCGGTGGCGCACACGTACATCGGCAGGGAGATGACCAGCACAGCCAGGAGCGCCAGGACGCCTCCGGCCATCGCCGTCCCGGCGAAGAAGTCGTTGGGGACCCACGTGGTAATGGCCGCTGAGACCAGGATGCCGAAAGCCAGCCACCGCCAGATCAAGTAGACGAGGTCGTTGACGGCGTACTCAAACATGTCCCGCAGGCCGCGCTTCCTCCCGGCGTCCTCCTGGGTCTCCGGCACCAAGGTCTGCGCAGGCACGACCATGTCCGTCAGGTAGCCACCCAAGACACCTGTGACGAACGCAGCGCCCACCTTGAACAGCGCGAACGGCCAGCCAAGGAAGGAGCCGGCCACCAGGATGGAGTCGATGCCGGTCTGCGGCGTGCTGATGAGGAAGCCGACGGACGCGCCGTCGCTGGCGCCCTCGCGCTTCATCCCGATGGCAGCCGGGATGACGCCGCACGAGCAAAGTGGCATAGGGACGCCGAGCAGCACGGCCTTGATCACGGAGCCGATGCCGCGCCCGCCGAGGTGTCTGCGGATGAAGTCGCGCGGCAGCAATACGTGCAGGGCGCCCGCGATGGCGACGCCAAGCAGCAGCCAGGGCGCGAGCTCCAACAGGACCATCCAGATGTTGTGGACAAACTCCGTCATGCTGCCGGCAAGATACGCACCGTCATCCCCGATGGGAAGGGGAGGAGCGCGCCTGCGGAGGAAGAAATTCTGCCCCCGGCCGTTGGTACAGGTTGGCCCAGGCCGCGCCGTGGCTACTCTTGCGGGCCATGGCATTTCACTCCCAGACCTCGACGGACGACACCAAGAAGAAGAAGGCCCCCGTGTGGGAGCAGTACCTCGGGGTGTTCCGCTACAGCGGTCGCGCCCTGCAATTGGTGTGGACCACCCACCGCGGTCTGACCGTCGCGCTCGGCGTGCTGACGCTCATCGCGGGTTTGCTGCCGGCCGGCGTCGCCTATGTGGGCAAGTTGATCGTAGATTCTGTGCTGCACGCGGCCCAGACCCGCGCAGAAGCGGACCTTCAGCAGGCCTTGATCTGGGTGGCAGCCGAGGCTGGCCTGGTGATCGCCATGGCGGGCGCCCAACGCGGTCTCTCTGTCTGTCAGCAGCTGTTGCGGGCGCTGCTGGGCCAGCGGGTCAACGAAGTGATCCTGGAGAAGGCGCTGACCCTGGGCCTGCCGGAGTTTGAGGACTCCGAGACCTACGACAAGATGACGCGCGCGCGCCGCGAGGCCTCGTCGCGGCCGTTGAGTCTGATCAACCGCACGTTCGCCCTGATCCAGAACGCGATCTCCATCGTGACCTACGGGGCGATCCTGCTGCAGTTCAGCGGGTGGGCCGTGCTCATCCTCGTCGGCGCCGCGATACCGGCGTTCATCGCGGAGGCACGGTTCTCCGGGCAGGCCTTTCGCCTGTTCTCCTGGCGGGCGCCCGAGCGGCGGATGCAGGCCTATCTGGAGATGCTCATCGCGCGGGAGGACTACGTCAAAGAGGTGAAGCTCTTTGGGCTGGGGCCGCTGTTTCTCGACCGCTTCAAGGAGATTTTCCGCAACCTCTTCAAGGAGGACCGGGACCTGAGCCTGCGGCGCGGGTTCTGGGGCTACCTGCTGGGGCTGCTGAGCACCGTGGCGTTCTATGGCGCCTATGGCTGGATCGTGGCCACGACGGCTGCGGGGCTGATCACGCTCGGCGCGATGACGATGTACCTGCTGGTGTTCAAACAGGGCCAGTCCGCGGTCAGCTCGAGCCTGTCCTCCATCGGCGGGATGTACGAGGACAACCTCTACCTGTCCAACCTCTACGAGTTCCTGGACGGCGAGGCGCCGGAGCACACGGGCACTCTGACCCAGGGGCCCAAGCCCGGCGACGGTGTGCGCTTTGAGGCGGTGACCTTCACCTACCCCGGCTCAACCGATCCCGCCGTGAACGGCGTGGACCTCCACCTGCAACCTGGGCAGAAGCTCGCGCTCGTCGGTCATAATGGTTCCGGAAAGACCACGTTGATCAAGCTGCTGACGCGCCTGTACGAGCCCGACTCGGGGCGCATCCTGCTGGACGGGCTGTCGCTGGACGAGTGGGAGATCGGCGCGCTGCGGGATCGCGTGGGCGTCATCTTCCAGGACTTTGTCCGCTTTCAGCTGCCCGTCGGCGAGAACATCGGCGTGGGCGACGTGGAGGAGATCGAGAACGAGGAGCGCTGGGAGGTTGCCGCCCACAAGGGCATGGCGGACGAGTTCATCGAGGGCATGCCCGACCGGTACAAGACGCAGCTGGGTCGCTGGTTCAAGGGGGGGCGCGAGCTGTCCGGGGGGCAGTGGCAGAAGATCGCCCTGTCCCGCGCGTTCATGCGCCGCCGCGCCGATGTCCTGGTCCTGGACGAGCCCACCGCGGCCATGGACGCAGAGGCCGAGTCCAAGATTTTTGATCATTTCCGCGACGCGACCGAGGACCAGATGGCGATCCTCATCTCCCATCGGTTCTCCACGGTGCGCATGGCGGACAAGATCGTCGTGCTGGAGGAGGGCCGCGTGACCGAGGAAGGCACGCACGAGCAGCTGATGGAGCTGGACGGACGGTACGCGCATCTTTTCAATCTGCAGGCCGCGGGTTATCTGTGACGCCCGAACTGCGCCGGAGGCACTCGTGACGACCGCACCCACCTGGGATCTGACCTCGCTCTTTCCCGAATTCGACGGGCCTGACTACAAGGCCTTCCGCGACAATTGGCATGCGCTCGTCCAGGAGGTCGGCGAGAGCATCGAGACCCTCGGGCCATTGACGCGGGAGACGCGCGAGGCGTGGGCGCAGTTCATGCTCCAGCGGGAGAAGATCAGCACTCTGCGCGGCCATCTGGGGTGCTTTCTGGGTTGCCTGGGCGCCGCAGACGCCCGCAATGACGGGGTGAAGGCCGAGAGCGACGACCTGGACGTCTGGGACGCCCGTGTCGAGGGGTTGGACTCCCGGTTCATCGCCGCGATCAAGGGTGCGGACGACGATGTCTGGGCCGCGTATCTCGCGCACGACAAGCTCGACGGGCTCGCCCATATGCTGGGGCGCTACAAGCACCAGGCGGGCTGGAGCCTCCCGACCGACCAGGAGCTGCTGGCGACGGACCTCAAGGTCACCGGTTTCCACTCCTGGTGGGGAATCTACGGGCAGCTGACCGGCACGCTCGAGTTCGACATGGAGACGCCGGAGGGGACAAAGCGCGTCCCGTTCGCGCTCAAGCGCTCGCTGATGGAGAGTCCCGACCCGCAGGTCCGCAAGGCGGCGTTTGTCGGCTCCAACCGCGAGATGGAGCGCTTTGCCGAGGTCTTCGCAGGGGGGCTGAACAGCATCGCCGGGACGCGTCTGACCGAGCAGCGCTGGCGCGGGATCGACAGTCACCTCGAAGAACCGTTGGAGTCTGGCGCCATCACCCGCAAGACCCTGGACGCCATGTTCGGTGCCGTCGCGGAGCGGTACGAGGCGCCCCGGCGCTACCTGCGGATCAAGGCGCGCATTCTGGGCCTGGACAAGCTCGGCTTCCAGGACCTGTCCGCGCCCCTGCCCATCCCCGACCGCCCGCCGGTGGACTGGGGCACGGCGCGGCGCAACATCGAGAACGCGTTCGAGTCCTGGCACCCGGACATGGGCGCGTTCGCCCGGAAGGCCTTTGAGCGCGACTGGATTGAGGCCGAGCCTCGGGACGGGAAGCGCCCCGGTGGCTTCTGCACGTCGTCCTCGAAGATCGAGGAGTCGCGCATCTACATGACCTACAACGACACGATCGGTGACGTGCAGACGCTGGCCCACGAGCTGGGCCACGCGTACCACAACAAGGCCATGGCGGGGCTGCGCAAATACGCGCGCAGCTACCCCATGACCCTGGCGGAGACGGCGTCGACCTTCGCGGAGTCCGTGCTGTGCGACACGATGATCAGGGACCCCAAGAGCACCGCGATCGACCGTTTGGTGCTCCTGGACACGTGCCTGGAGCGGCACTCCGCGTTCCTGCTCAACATCCCCATGCGCTTTCTGTTTGAGGACCGGTTCTACACTGCGCGGCGCGAGGGGACGGTGTCTCCGACGCAGCTGCGCGAGCTGATGCTCGACGCGCAGCGCGAGACGTACGCCGATGTGCTGGACCCGGAGCAGATGGACCCGTGGTTCTGGGCCAGCAAGCTCCATTTCTTCATCACCGGTGTGAGCTTCTACAACTTCCCCTACACCTTCGGCCACCTGTTCAGCCTGGGGGTTCTGGCGCGCGCCCGCGAGGTGGGTCCGGCGTTCCACGACACGTATATGGCGCTGTTGCGGGACACGGGTCAGGACAAGGCTGAGGCGGTGGCCCGCAAGCATCTGGACGTGGATTTGGAGTCCAAGGCGTTCTGGCTCAGTTGTCTCGACCTCGTCCAGGACGACCTGGATGCCTTCGAGAAGGCAGTGCCGCTCGCGTTTCCCGATGTCGACTTGAAGGGTCTGTAGTCGGTCCCTATTCTCCGGGGGTGTAAAGTTGCGGCCTTCGCCGTGGCGCAGCCCGGTTGGGGAGGATCGCGTGATCACAGGACGGTTGGGATGGATTTCGGCAGCGAGCGCCCTGGCGCTATTGGTTGGCTGCGGCGGTGACGGCGGCAACAGCGCCGGCAACAATGGCAACGGCGTCAACAACGGCGTCAACAACGGCAACAACGGCGTCAACAACGGCGTCAACAACGGCAACAACGGCAACAACGGTGCCGATTGCACGCCGAGCAAAGCCGTCTACAACTCCGTGGCCTCGGGCCTGATCGAAGAGCACTGCGGTAAGTGCCACGGCGAGACGCCCCAGTTTGGGGCACCCAACACATTGGTGGGTGACTACGACGCGCTCCTGGTGGGGGAGGTGGGCTCGCGCCTGGTGGACCGAATGGCGGTGCGCGCCGCCAACAAGACCATGCCGCCGGTCGGCAACCTGGTCCCCCACACGGACCTGGACACGCTGGTGGAATGGGCCAGCTGTGGAGAGACGCACACCGATCACTCGGTGGGTCTGTCCGCGGACCGGCCCGTCTGGGAAGCGCCCACAGGGTCCCCGGACGGGATGGAGTACTTCGATCTCCTCGCGCCATCCTTCGACGTGACGCCGACCACCCTCGATCTCTACCAGTGCTTCACGTTTGAGATTCCGGTGGACGGGGAGCGGCACATCGTACGGATGGAGCCCATGGTCGACGAGAGCCGGGTGCTGCACCACATCGTGGTGCTGCGCGATACGGATCATACGGCCCCGCTCACGCCCCACACCTGTTACAGCATGTCGCAGGGCGCGGATTTCCTCTACAGCTGGGCGCCCGGCACCGGTGCCATCGAGTTCCCCGAGGGCGGGCTCGCCGCAGCACCCGGCGACCGCTACGTCATCCAGATCCACTACAACAACGGCGCGGGCGTCGAGGGCGTGAAGGACAAGAGCGGCGTGCGCTTCTATCACGCCGAGCGCACTGGACCGACCTACGGCATGATCGCGCCGGGGCCGTTGGTCTTTGATGTGGCGCCCGGCGAGGAGAAGGTCGTGGAGGGGGTCTGCAACGCGCGGCAGGACTTTACGGTGATCTCAGGCATGCCCCATATGCACGAGGTCGGGACGGCGTTTGACCAGGTCCTGATGCGGGACGGAGAGCTTGTGGAGTCTGTCATCGAATTGACGGGTTGGAGCTTTGAGCTCCAGTACTTCTACTCGTTCCCCATGGAAGTGAAGGCCGGTGATCAGCTGGTGACGCGCTGCACTTTCAACAACCAGACCGGTTCGCGGGTCGAATCCGGCGTCAGGACGCAGGACGAGATGTGCTTCAATTTCATGTACGTGACGCCGCCGCCCCTCGGCCGCTTCTGTGACTCGGCCACGGCCGAGCCGTTCACCTATTCACCGGGCGCCTGCGTAGGGCCGGACCCCATCGCGGAGCCCGCGATCCTCGACGCCGACATTGTCGAGGCAGATCCGCCGGCGTTCCTGAGCGGTGATACGCCGGCCGATGGGCGCTACGAGCTGGTGGACTACGCGCTGCACATCCCCGGCGGCGTTCCCGTGGGCGAGCTGGACGAGGAGAACACCTTCGTCCACACGGCCGGTCAGGGGTTTGTGGACGGGGATCACATCTCCGTGGACTTCGGGCTCAAGTTCAACATCGCGCTCACCGCCGGAGTCTCCTTCGACGATGAGACCGAGGTCAGCATCGCGGGGGCCTTTGCGCCGGGCGAGGAGGCGGGGACGGCCACGCTGACGTCCGATTGTGGCGCGCCCGATGGGTCCGTGCTCCACTTCTGGTACCAGGCCGAAGGCGACACGCTGCGCGTGATGCTGCAGGGAGACCAGGGCCCCGTGCGCACCTACTCCGTGCTCACCTTCGAGCGTCGCTGACCCACTGCTCACGCGGTCGTCCCCGTCAGAAACGCCGTCAAAGTTTTGACTGGCACGGTCCTTGTAGTTTCCTCGTGCGGACGGTCGCGCAGCGCAGTGCTGCGCCGACCCAGCTGTGAGGGTGGCTGTGAGAGTCAGGACGTACCGGGCAGGTGAAATCCGAGACGCGTTGGAGCAGGTCAAACAGGATCTGGGCCCCGACGCCGTCATTCTCTCGACCCAACGCATCGACGATGGCTCTGGCGGGATGGGGGCCTCCATTGTGGAGGTCACTGCCGCGGTGGGCCAGCCGGTGGGCAAACGCACGGGCATGCACTTCTTCCAGCGCAAGTCGCCGGGCGTGCCCCACGTCAAACTGCCCGAGCCGGGCCCGACGGCGCAGCCCACCATGAACGTGGAGCTGGATCAGATCATCGGACCCCTGCGCGAAGAGGTGCGAACGCTCAAACAGATGGTGACCACGGCGGGCCTGACGCCGCCGGGCGCGCAGCCCGTGTCTGCGTTCACGCAGCGCACCGGGACCAGCCAGCGCGCCGCGCCGCGGCCCCAGGCCGCCGACGCGCAGATCGGGGGGACACGAGGCCCGAGTTCGGCGGTTCTCCCGGCTGCTCAGCCCGCCGAACCGCCCACGCTGCAGGCACCGCTGCCCGATGTGGACGGCATTGACCCCAACATCCTGATGGCGCTGGCGCAACAGTTGGGCCACACCACGGGCCGGCAGCCGGTGGAGTCCTCTCCCACGGTCAGCGCCCCGCAGGTCGAGCTTGCTGCGGCAGCCGATCTGCCGGAGGCGCAGGCGCCCGCGTCTGCGACCATGGCCCTCCCGGCCAGCGCCCAGCACCAGATTGGGCTCGATGCGTACCGCATTGGCGGGCGGGGCGAGAACTTCCAGCGCAGCGACAGCTCGTTGCGGCGCGCGATCGTTGGGGCGGGCCAGGCCGGTAGCCTTGCGCGTGACCCCATGCGCGAGCTGGAACTCTGGCTGACCGACGCGGACCTGGCGCAGGTACACCGGACGACGATCATGGCCGGTGTCCGCAGCCGTCTGGGTCCTTCGCGCCCGAGCAAAGACGCCGTGGAGCGCGCGTTCATCGAGGAGCTGATCGGGCGGGTGCACGTTCGCCCGCAACAGGAGCTCGACGAGCGTCGCGTCGTCGCGTTCGTGGGACCGACCGGCGTGGGCAAGACCACCACCGTGGCCAAGCTCGCCGCCGAGTACACCATGGAGAAACGGCGTCGCGTCGGACTCTTGACGATCGACACCTACCGGATCGGCGCGGTGGACCAGCTGCGCAAGTACGCGGGGCTTCTGGAGATCCCGTTGGAGGTGGTGGTGGATCGTTCGGGGCTCGAACGATCGCTTCGCCGGCTCGAAAACTGCGACATGGTGCTGATCGACACCATTGGACGCTCGCCGCGGGACGAGCGGCCGGTCTTCGAGCTGCAGGAGCTCTTCGACGGGATGCCCGGCATCAGCTATGAGCTGTGCATCAGCGCCACCACGGCGCTGCGGGACATGCGTGGCATCCTGAGCAACTACGCCAAGCTCGGCCCGGACAACATCCTGTTCACCAAGCTCGACGAGACGTTCGCGCTCGGCCCTCTGGTCAGCTCCCACATCGAGGAGACCCTGCCGCTGAGCTACTTCACCACCGGCCAGCGCGTGCCCGAGGACATCGAGTCCGCGAGCGTGGAGCGTATCATCGGCATGATCCTCCCTCTGGAATAGCCCTGATCGCCAAAACTTTGTCGATTTGGATCTGGCACGGCATTCGCACTAGCAGTTTGGCAGTCAACGAGGCGACAGCGAGGCACCATGCAGACAGCACAAGCGACGACGAACCTTCCTCAGAATCGGACCGACGACGATGTCGATGAGATTGGCGCACTGTGCGAGACGAACCCACGGGCGGTCGCGGAGAAGTTCGCACCCCTGATCTGGAAGGTCATCGGCCGCATGGCGCGCCGCCTTCCCCCGTATGTGCAGGCCGACGACCTCTACGGAGTGGGCGCGTTGGGCCTGATGGACGCGGTTGAGAAGTTTGACGCGAGCAAGGGCACGGCCTTCCCGTCCTACGCTGAGTACCGCATCCGCGGCGCCATCCTGGACGAGCTTCGTCACCGCGACCCCATGCCGCGCGTGCTGCGCAGCCGGTTCAAAGGCATCGCCCGCGAGCTCGAGAAGCTTCGCCACGATCTGGGTCGCGAGCCGACCGAGATCGAGGCCGCCGAATGTGCCGGCATGAGCCTGTCCCGCTACCAGTCCTTCCGCCTCCAGGTGGAGCGCGCCACGACCATCTCCTACAACGACGCGCTGGCTGGCTACTACGCGGAGGGCGCTGGTTCCTCCGGTCCGTCCCGCAACGCGCCCATCGCGGGCTCTGCTTTCACCGGCGAGCTCGGCGGCGAGGCGAACACGGACTACGCCGCTTTTGAGAACCTGTTCCGCCGCGAGAAGCTGCGCCTGATCACCGACCGCATTGGTGAGCTGGAAGAGCGCGATCAGATCATCATGGCCCTGCACTACCAGGAGGGCCTGAACTTCCGCCAGATCGGCGAAATCCTCGACCTCACCGAGTCCCGCATCTCCCAGATCCACAAGGCGATCTTGCTGGCGCTGCGCGCGCAGCTCTCCGACGGCGAGTAGGCCGCTCGAGCGACGGGATCTTGACGATCAGCTGAGGGTCAGCGCGGCTTGCCGAGCACGGCGAGCTGGTTGAACCGCGCAAGAAAGCGCTCGTAGTGCAGGACGACCAGACCAGCTTCCCTGGCCGCGTCCCGCAAGGCCGACTGGCACATCAGCGGCTGGTGCTCGTCCTCGGCCTCCGGGCTGCACACCCCCACCACGGCACCCCAATCCAGCACGCGCTCGCCCGAAGGGTGGGGCGTTGTCAGGATGATCCGCCCGTGACCCGACAGGCCGTCGGCCAGGTTGCGCAGAGCCTGGATCGGTGCCGGGAAGTGCTCGAGCACGGCGAGCATCACGATCACGTCGAATTGACCCAGCTCGCCTACGCTGCGCGACTGCACGTCCCAGACGTGGAACTCGTGCTCAGGAAAGCGGGCCTTGTTTCCGTCGACAACGGCGTCGAGGATGTCGAGGCCCACGTAGCGTGCGGGCTTGATCACATCCAGCAGGGGCACGCGGCCGCAGCCCACATCGAGCATGTTCAGCCCGTCGCCGATGAACTCCTGGGCCTTCTGCACACGCCTGGCCTCGAGCCACGGTGACAGAACCCCCGTCATCTGACCGTGGCCGGCGTCCACGGTGGGCGTGCCGGTGACGCGGCCGACCACATGCGACAACACGCGTTGGGTGCGCTGCTTCAGCGACGGTGGCACTGGTTCCCGAGCTCCATGCGGATGGCTTCGTCCCCGACCTTGCGATCGACGACCGGGAAGCAGACTTCTTTGTCGAGCTTCATGGTCGTGATCTTCTTGGTCTTGGTCTGGAGGATGGCGTTCTCGCCGGTCTCCGTTGCCAGGAGCTGGTCTGTGCACATCAGCTGCTTGCCGTCCTTCTTGATCACGCGGGCACAGCGGGCTTCGCAGCCGGAGTTGATGGTGACCGGCCGACACTCGATGCCCGCCTCGCACGCTGAAAACAGCGCGAGCGCGGCGCAGCCGATGACCAGCGTGATGGCGAGATGCGCGATGGGGGAGCGCTTGGAAATCTGGGTGGGTCCGTTCATGCGGCGCCACCATACCAATTCGAAAGCACCCGTGATAGGCCGATGGCATGATCGAGCTTACCGGTAAGGACCTGACCACGGCGCAGGTCGTCGCGGTCGCGCGGAAGGGTGTCCAGGTGTCGCTGAGCGAGTCGGCGCGTGCGCGAATGCGTCGGTCTCGCGCGGTGGTGGACGTGTTGCTGGAGCACCGGGTCAAGGTCTACGGACTGACAACGGGGTTTGGCAGCAAGAAGAACGTCTTCATCGAGCCGCGCGAGACGCAGCAGCTGCAGCGCAACCTGATCCGCTCCCACAGCTGCGGGGTGGGTGAGCCGCTGTCCAAGGATGTCGCCCGCGCGACGATTCTGCTGCGCGCCAACACATTGGCGCTGGGACTGAGCGGCATACGGGTCGAGGTTGTGGAGGCGCTGGTGTCTCTGCTGACGCTGGACATCTACCCACTGCTGCCGTCGCAGGGGTCACTCGGGGCGTCGGGCGATCTGGCCCCGCTCAGTCACCTCGCGCTCGTGCTGATGGGCGACCCGGCCGGGCGCATCCAGGGGGCCGATGGCAACCCGGAGCCTTCCACACCGGAAGTCCTGGGCCGACTCGGGTTCACCCCGGTCGTGCTCGAGGCCAAGGAGGGGCTCGCCCTCAACAATGGCACCCAGGTCATGACGGCCATCGGATTGTTGACGATCGCTGACGCGCGCAATCTGGTCACCTGCTGCGAGGGCGCCACGGCCATGAGCTTTGAGTCGCTCAGCGGCGTCTCCAACGCCTTCCACCCGGCATTGCACGCGGCCCGCCCCCACGCGGGGCAGGGGACCTCGGCGGCGAACCTGCGCGCCTACACGGCGGACAGCCAGATCCTCCGGCTGCCTGTGAACATGGCGCGCGTCAACGCCACGATCCGGCATCTCCAGGATGCGCTGTTCCACGTGGAACGGGACGATTCACCCCTGTCCGAAGACATCGCCGCCAACATCCGACGCGGGCTTGAGATGCTCGCCGCGATCCAGGCTGAGCCGGAGGCTCCGCTCGGGGATGGACCCATCGAACCGGATGGGCGCGCGGCCTACCGCACGGTGCTGGAGCCGGCAAAGAAGCACTTGCTGCGCGTATACACCGCCCTGCTGTCGAGCAGCCTGTCGGGCCATGTGCACCAGGCGCAGGAGGACATGTCCACGGCGATCTCGAATCTCGAGCTCGCCGTGCCCGCGATGGCGCCGGTGCAGGACAGCTACTCACTGCGGTGTGCGCCCCAGGTGATCGGCGCCGGGCGACAGGTGCTCGATCATGTGGAAGGCGTGCTGGTCACCGAGGCCAACAGCGCGACGGACAACCCACTGATTTTTCCGCCGGAGATCGACGCCGACAGCATTGAGGCGTACCGGGCCGCGCTGACGCCCGCCGCGTGCCGCGCCGCGGTCTGCTCGGGCGGCAACTTCCACGGGGAGCCCGTGGCGCTGGCCATGGACTACCTGGCCATCGGTGTCGCCGAGCTCGGGAACATCTCGGAGCGCCGCACGGCGCAGATGATCGACGGTCATCTCAACCAGGGGCTGCCGAGCCTGCTGGTCCACAAGGCGGGCCTCAATTCGGGCTTCATGATCCCGCAGTACACGGCGGCGTCGTTGGTCAGCGAGAACAAGACGTTGGCCCACCCGGCGAGCGTGGATTCCATCCCGAGCTGCGAGAACACCGAGGATCACGTCTCCATGGGGACGATCGCGGCGCGCAAGGCGCGTTCCATCCTGGTGAACGCCGAATCCGTGGTCGCCATTGAACTCCTCACCGCCTACCAGGCGCTGCATTTTCACGCGCCGCTGTCGGCGGGGTGGGCAGCGCAACGTCTGATGGCTCTGTTTGAGGAGGCGGGCCTGGCCTTTGTGGAAGAGGACAAGCCCCTGTGGCCGGACATCGAGTGTGTCGTCACTCTTATCCGAGAGGGGCGCGTGGCCGCCGCGCTCGAGGGGGCGTGATGTTCGCGACCCATCCGTCGTGAGGCCTGTCGCCATCTTGACGGCGCTGGCTGCGGTGGCCCTCCACTGCGGGGTCGCGGCTGCCTGTCAGCCATGGGGCCAGCGAGCGGTGGAGGCCAACCCCTCGCGGATCTTTCCGCAGGGGACCGCCGTCAGTGGCATCCGCGCTGACCGGGCGACGGTATGGGTTCGGTCCACTCGCCGCGCGCCCCTGGTGGTGCGTGCCTCGGCGGGTCCCGGCTGTGATGAGGTCGTGTCGTCCAAAGCCCGGGTCCGCGGTGGACGGGACTCCACCGCCCGAATTGGCCTCACGGGGCTGACGCCGGGCACCTGGTACAGGTACCGGGTCGAGACCGTGGGCAAGCGCGTCGAGGGGTCCGACTGGGCCTGGTTTCGCACGGCGCCTGCGGCGTCCTCGCCGTTCCGGATGGTCTTCACGGCCGACATTGGTCCCAGGGACAAATGGCACCGGTTCGTGGTGGACCAGATGACGGAAGAAGACGCGGACCTCCTGCTCTTCCTCGGCGACTGGCCCTACGCCGACGTGCCGCCCAAGGCGCTGACAGGCCTGGATTTCAGGAGGAAGTACCGCGACCACCGCGCCGTTCCCGTGTTCCGTCGCATGTTGGGCGCCCGCGGCCTGGAGGCCGTCTGGGACGACCACGAAATCAAGAACGACTGGGACGGTTTGGACACGAAGGACGATGCCGAGCGCGTCGAGGCCGGGATGCGCGCGTGGCATGACTACTTTGTCACCGCCGACGCGCCGCGTGGCGAGATCTACCGAAGGCTGCGCTGGGGCGATGTGGAGATCTTCCTCCTGGACACGCGCAGCCACCGCAGCGCCAACTCCGCCCGCGACAACGAGCGCAAGACGATGCTCGGCAAACAACAGCTGCGTTGGCTGCTGGCCGGGCTGCAGGAGTCGAAGGCCACGTTCAAGCTTGTGTGCACGAGCGTGCCCCTGGACTACGGGACCACGCGCAAAGACCAGTGGCCTGCGTTTGCGCACGAGCGAGACCAGCTGTTGGGCCACATCGACAGCAACGGAATCCAGGGCGTGGTGTTCCTCACCGCGGACCAGCACTGGTTCGCCGCGCACCACCTCCCCGGTGGGCACAAACAGTTCCAGGCGGGCCCGGTGTCGCAGTTTCTGAGGACCCCGGGGGCGGGGACGCCGCCGGCTGTGCGGGTGCAAGCGGAGGAGCTCAACTACGCTGTCGTAGAGTACACCCCGTCGCCCCCGCGCCTCACGGTGATCGGCATGGGCACCGGTGGCAAGGAGCTCTACCTGGAGGTGGTGGTGCCAGGGCGCGGCCGGCTGGAGGTAGCGCCTCCCCATCCGTGGGCGCTGTGGCGCACCAGGGGGCCACACGTCTTCTACGGCACCGGACCGCTCACGGCGGCGAGCGCGCCGGCCGGGATCTACACACTGGGTTTCTCGGCGGCGAGTCCAGACGTGCCCGTGCCGGCGGAGGTGACGTTTGACCTGGTCCCTGGAGGTGCGCACCGCGCTGTCTGGGCTACCGCGAGCCGGCCGGCGGTCTGGGAGGCGTTCGACGGCGGGCTCGAAGGCTGGGACGTCGTGGACCAGGGCCGCTCGGAGCCGACGAGCAAATGGGTCGTGGAAGACGGCGCGCTGCGGGAGACGGGAAACTGTCACGACGTCGATGGCGACGCACTCGACCTGCCCAAGGCGGGCACGATGATCCTGCGCCGAGGCGCAAGCCTGGACCGGGGAACCCTCACGGTCAGGGCTGCGGCCTACGACCTGGACGGATTTGGGCTCGTGTACCACTACCGCGACGCCGCCAACTACCACCGGGTCGCCTTCCACCCCGAGCGGGCCTTTGTGCGTTTGGTGCGTGTGCGGGATGGGGTCGCGACCTCGCTTGCGGTACGGACGGGCGTCGAGCTCCCGCGGCGGTGGTGGACGACGTTTGCCATCCGCCGCGTGGGTGACCAGCACGAGGTCTATGTCAGCGGTGAGCGGCTCCTGACGGCGACCGACCCCGTGGCGGGGGGGTGGGGTCGGGCTTTACAGCTGGGGCATGAAGGACATCCGCTTTGACGACTTTGCGGTGTTTCCGGCCCGGTGAGGCGGGTCCGGGCGGTCACGGCAGCGCTTTGGTCTGGCTGAAGACGGGAACCCGCAGCGCTTCCTCCCGCAACCCCGCCGCCCGCGCGACGTGGTGGTCTGGGTCCCATAGATGGAAGACCACGCGGACGCGCAATGACCGGGCGCTGTCCGCCGTGACGTGGAGGGCAAGTGTCCGCTCCTCGCGCGGGCGCAGCGTCGTGTCGGCGCTCTCGATGAGCTTGGGGAGAAGGATCACACGTTGAAGACTCTCCGAGGCCGACGCGATCACCGCCCCGCGGCCATCGAGCGCCTCCAGGATCACCTCCACGCGACGCTGTGGTTCTGCCGTGGGGAGCCGGTGCCCAGACCCGTTGTACAGCGTCACCGTGGCGGTCTGGTCCCCAAACTCCACCGCGCGGACCACCAGGCCGGACCGTAGGAAGTTCACGTCTGTGGGCCCCTTGAGGCGGTGGTCCCGGCCGAGCCTGGGGGGACCGCCGAGGGCGACAGGGACCGGCTCGGTGCGCGGCATATGGCACTCGATGCAGTCTTTCTCGCCGCCCAGACGACGGTACTCCTCCCACTCGCCGAATGTGTCCTGGATAGGCCGCGGAAGCTCGCTTCCGACCTTCAGATCCAGAAAATGGCAGGGGCGACAGAGCTCGACACCGAGGGCCTCCTTGCGCGTGGGATGCGGCGGACTCCCCTGCGCCTCAAAGGGCCCGATCATCGCCCCATCGCGCTGGTGACAGGCCACGCAACCGATGCCGTCGGTACGTAGCGCTGGGTCGTGTCGCGGGTTGGCGGTGGTCTGCGGTACGAAGGCCGGCCACGCCATCCACAGCCCGGACACCACCTGCGCGCGCTGCTCCACGAGCGGCGTGTGGCAATACTCGCAGACGTAGGGCTCACCCTGGTCGCGGAAGTCGGCCAGGTAGAGCGGGTCCAGGTGCGCGCGCCCGTGGGCAGAGAGCTTCCAGGCGCTGTGGATCTGGGTGTGGCAGCCGCCACAGGTGGCCGAGTCCAGTCCGCCGGCGATGGGGTCCATCGGGGGAAGGGGAGCCTGAGGGAGGTCGTTGTAGACGAGGTCCGTCAGCCAGACGTTGGCCCCCACGGCGCCAACCAGGCCGAGCGTCACAATCACGACGACGAGTGCGAGCTTTTGTTTGATGCCGACCCTCCCCGTGCTGTCAGCGGCGCCATGGTAGCCCAGGAGTTGCCACCACGCGATACAACGGCCCCGCCTGGTTGGCGCGCGTCTCGCGCCGGGGCACAATGCCGGCTGTGGACCACCCCCCAGAGATCTCCGACCTGATCGTGGACTTCGACCCGGACACCGGCGCCCGCCGGCGAGTGCGCAAGGCCGACGTCGAGGCGCAGTTTGGCGGATTTCGACAGCGGCGCGCGCTGCGCGTGGTGCGGGGCATTCCGGCGGACAGCGAAGGCTTCCTCGTGGAGTCGGCGGTGGACGAGTTGCTGGTCCGTGTCCACGCCGAGATCCAGCGTCTGTCGGAGGAGTTCATGCAGGCGCGCCGCGTTCACGACGCGCTGGCTCCGCTGCTGGACGGCCTGCGCGCGTCGTCGGTGACGCCGCCCTATCGCGTCGTGGATGTGGGGTGCGGCACCGGCTACTTGATCCGGTGGTTGGCCGCCCAGGGCGACCTCGGGTCGGATGTGGAGCTCATCGGGGCAGACTACAACACCGCCCTGGTGGACCATGCGCGCAGACTCGCCGCGGTGGAGGGCCTCCGATGCAGCTTTGAGGTCTGCAACGCGTTTAGGCTCGACGAGCCGGCGACGATCTACACGTCCATCGGGGTCATCCACCACTTCCGTGGGGACGCACTGACACAGTTCTTCGCCCACCAGGCGGCGGCCGGGGCGCGGGCGTTCCTGCATTTTGACATTCGCGCGTCCGTGGTCGCGCCGATTGGGGCGTGGCTGTTCCACATCGCCCGGATGCGCGAGCCGCTGGCACATCACGACGGGGTGCTCTCCGCCATCCGCTCCCATCCGACCCAGACACTGTTGACGGCAGCCCGCGCTGGGGCGCCGGGGCTGGAGGTGGGCCTGTTTGATGAGGACCGCTTGCCGCTCCCGATCCTCAAGGTCATGCACGCGGTCGTGGGTGTGGATCCGCTGCTGGTCGGGGCGTGGCGCGCGGCGCTCGGCGGCGAGTCGAGCCGGCTCGAGTTGGGTGTGTCCAGGTGACGGCGCGACGGGGAGGTCGGCGGTGACGGTGTTGATTCTGATCGTGCTCGCAATGTTGGACACGGCAGCCGCGGGGTTTCGCGACTCGGCTGGACGCAATGGTCTGCTCAACAAGGCAGGATACTACCGCCGCGCCGCGCGCCTCGGCGCCCTCTACGGCGTGCTGCCCATTGTTTTCATAGCTACGGTGGTGCTCGGCCTGACCTGGGCGACCACGGACCCGACGCTGTGGAGCGATTTCCTGCGAACCGGCGAGGCGATGACATGGATCTACGGGCCTACGGCGACGCTGGTCGCGGTGGCCATGGGCATCTACCTGAGCCCGCGCTTTGAAGTGCGCTCGCTGGCCACCGTGATCATCCTCGGACCCTTCACGCTGTTGCGACCCATCGTGATTACGGCGGGTGCGGTGGTGGGGGTGTGGGTGTCTCCGCGGTGGGAGGTGGCGGCCG
>CALBXO010000920.1 GCA_937890335.1 uncultured Pseudomonadota bacterium
AACCCGACCCGGACCCGGACCCGGACCCCGATCCCGACCCGGACCCCGATCCCGACCCGGACCCCGATCCCGACCCGGACCCCGATCCGGAACCCGACCCGGACCCCGCGGCCTGTGTCATCACGATGTGTCTGACCGGCGCCGTGGACCAGGAGACGCCTTCCAACGACGGCTTCGCCGCCATCTGTGAGGACCCGCGCGTGCGCGGCGTGGTGCCCGACTGTGACTCCGGCGATTGCTACGCCACGTGGGACAACTTCCTTCAGGACGAAGGCGAGACCTTCTACCCGGCGCTCTTCGCAGCGCTCGACACCAACTCCGACGGGCGTGTCGATGCCGGCGACCGCGCCTGTGAGGTTCACCTCGTTGGATTCAGCTGGGGCGGTGTAAACGTGGTCGAGCTCAGCAAGCGGCTGTTTGAGGACTCCAGAGTCAGCAGCTCGCGTCGCGTCGTCCACAAGGCGATCATCATCGACGCGTTCCAGCCGTTCATGCGCGCGGCCATGACGATGCCGTCCGGCGTGCGCCGCGTGCGCAATTATCGGCAGTCCGAGGCGCCGCAGAACGACTGCTCTCGGGGCGAACCTCTCGGGCCGTACGAGGGGTTTGCGTCGCCGTGCACCCGTGTGGGCGACTGCGCGAACCATGACTTCGCGGACGCGCCCGCCGTGGAGTTCGACACCGGCCGCTATGGCACGTTTTTGGGCAGCGAGGTGGACCACTGCCTGATCGCCTACGCGGTGCACGAGGCGGTGGTGGCGGAGTTGACGGACACCCGGTACGACGGACCGCTCCCTCCGGCGCGCTGACACGTATCCTCGTTCTGGGCTTGACGGGACGATTCTCCGAGCACAACTCGTTGCACCCGAGCACACCGCAACGAGGACCCGGATACGCCCCATGAACAAGCTGCTTTGCGTCGCCAGCCTCGTCACTGCCCTGTGTGCCACCGCCCCGGCGTGGGCGTGCTCCGCGTTTCTGGTGGAGGCGGGCGGCGACGGGTACGCGGTCGCCAAGAGCTACGATTGGGACATGGCGCAGGGCGTCGTGCTTGCGAACCGTCGCGGCGTGGCCAAACGGGCCCTCATCCTGGACCCGCGTGCGAAGGCCCACGCCTGGACTTCCACATTTGCCAGCGTCACGTTCAACCAATACGGGGCCGAGATGCCCAATGGCGGCATGAACGAGAAGGGCTTGGTCGTCGAGGTGCTCTGGCTCAACGCGAGCAAGTACCCAGCACCCGACGCGCGGCCCGTCGTCAACGAGCTGCAATGGATTCAGTGGGCGCTGGACACACAGGCCACCACCGCAGAGCTTGTCGCCGCCGCGCCGGCCATCCGGGTCGCGCCCGCGTACGCAAAGGTCCACTACTTTGCGTGCGACGCCAGCCGCGCCTGCGCCACCTTCGAGTACGTCGATGGCAAGCTGTCCATCCACCACGGGGCCGACCTGCCGTACAAGGCCCTCACGAACCACACCTACGACGCGTCAGAAGTCTACATGCAGAAGCGTCGGCGCGATCTCCCCAAGGGCCGTGGATCGCTGGAGCGCTTCGCCCGGGTCTCCCGCGCGACCGGCGGCAAGGATCTCGCGCGCACCGCGTTCCACAGCCTGGACTCGGTCTCCCAGGACGCCTATTCGGTCTGGAACATCGTCTACTTGCCGGCCCAACGTCAGATTCAGTTCCGCACCCACGCGCAGACCGGGATCAAGCGTGTGGACACCGCCAAGCTCGCCCTCGGCTGCGGCCAGGCCCCACGGTTCCTCGACGTGCAGGAGGCGACAGCCGGCGATGTGACCGGCCGGTTCCGGGACTACACGACCGCCGACAACGCGCGGCTGATCGACAAGAGCCTTGGCTCCATCGCCGCCGCCCTCCCCGCCGGTGCCAAAGAGCTGCTGGCCGCCTACCCGTCCACGCTCACCTGCGCCCGCTGATTGATCTGCCGGCCCTTGCCCTGATAGAAGCCGGCATGACCGACTACGCGTTCTGGCACCCCTTCTCCATCCCTGGAAACGTCGCCCGCACCGGCCCATTGGTGATCGAGCGGGCCGATGGCATCCGCGTCTGGGACACGGACGGCAACGAGTACATCGATGCCATCGCGAGTCTCTGGTACGCCAACGTCGGGTGGGGTCGGGCCGAGATCGCGGACGCGGTGCACAAACAGATGCTCGCGCTGCCGACCTACCAGACCTTTGGTGACCACGCGAACCCCGTCTGCATCGAGCTCGCACAGCGCCTTGCGGCCATCGCGCCCGTGCCCGACAGCAAGGTCTTCCTGACCAGCGGCGGCTCCGACGCCATCGACACCGCGGCCAAGATGGCGCGCCGCTACTGGGACGTGCAGGGCAAGCCCGACAAGCGGGTGCTCATCTCCCGACACCGCGCCTACCACGGCATGCACGGATTCGGAACCAGCATCTGCGGACTCGAGCCCAACCGCACGGGCTACGGACCGATGGTGGACGACGTCGCGTCCGTGCCGTGGAACGATTCGCACGCCCTCAAAGTCCTGCTCGCCGAGCTCGGTCCCGAGAACGTCGCCGCGTTCTTCTGCGAGCCCATTGTGGGCGCCGGTGGAGTGCTGATTCCGCACCCGACCTACCTCCGCGAGGTCCGCGACATCTGCACCGCGCACGACGTCCTCTTCGTCGCCGACGAGGTCGTCTGCGGCTTTGGCCGTGTGGGCGATTGGTTCGCCAGCAACCGGTTTGACCTGGCGCCGGACCTGCTCACCTTTGCCAAGGGCGTGACCAGCGGGTACCTGCCGCTGGGCGGCGTGCTGGTCGCCCCGAGAGTGGCGGAGCCGTTCTGGCGGTCGGAGGACCCTGTCGCGTTCCGCCACGGTTATACCTTTGGCGGTCACGCCGCTGCGTGCGCCGCCGCGCTGGCCAACCTGGACATCATGGAGCGGGAGGGCCTGCACACCCGCGTCCTCGAGCTGGAACGCCCGTTCTCGGACCGGGTCGGTAGCTTGTCGTCCAGCCCGCTGGTCAGCGGGGTTCGCTGCGGTCTGGGGCTCGTCGCCGCCGTCCAGTTTGATCTGAAGAAGG
>CALBXO010000921.1 GCA_937890335.1 uncultured Pseudomonadota bacterium
GCCCGACCGAGTCGGGGTCGAAGCTGGCGTACGGATGGGATGCGAGACGGATAACGTGTTTTCGGACGGACCCTGAGCGAGGTCCCCTACGTTCCGAAGGCGTCGTCGGTAGGGTACGGCCCGGTCCCAAAGGCCTGGGCGTGATAGCCCTTGGACCCCACCTCGTAGGTCAGCGGGCCGAAGGGCCGCTCACCCTGCCGCAGCCGTCGCAACGCCTCGGCAAAGTCGACCCTGGGGCACCAACCGAGCTCCTGGCGAGCCCGTTGGTTCACGTAGACGCGCGCCACGTCGTCGTCCGTCCGCCATCCGCGCCGGGCGTACTCCTCCCGGTAGGGGACGTAGCCCTGGATCACCTCGGCGGCGCTGGCGCGCAGACGCATCCGGTCCGTGTCGAGAAACGGCGTGGTGGCGGTGATGATATAGCGGCCGAAGCCGATGTCCGGCGCGCGCTCCATGGCGCGGAGGTGGGCGCGCGCCGCGTCTCCCAGGTCCACTCGGCGGTACAGGAGCTCGTTGACCTTCGCGTTCTCGGCGTCGAAGCGGTCGCGGACGAGCGCGGTGTCGTCCTCCTCGGGAAAGAACCGCGACGTGCGCAGGATCAGGCAGGGCAGCTGGGTCCTGAAGTGGAACAGCTCGCACAGACTCTCGGCGGACAGTTTGGTCACGCCGTAGATGTTCTTTGGGAGCGGTGCGAGGTCCTCCGTCACCCAGACCGCAGGTTCCCCCGGACCCGGTTGGCACCGGCGGCTGAAGACACTCGTGGTGCTCGTGAAAACGAACCGCGAGACGGATTGAGAGGCCGCCTCCTCCAGCAGATTCAGCGTGCCGCTGACGTTGACGTCCACGAAGTTCTGCTTGGTGTGGGTGGCCACATGGGGTTTGTGCAGCGTCGCCGTGTGCAGCACGGCATCGATGCCGCGCATGCACTCCGCGACCCGCGCCCTGTCGGCCACCGAGCCCACGTGCGTGGTCCAGGGCGACGGGAGGATGTCGAGGCCGACCGCCTCGTGCTCCGTGGCCGCCAGCGTGCGCATCAACGCCTCACCGAGATGACCCGAACTCCCGGTAACCAACACTCTCATGAGACTCCTCGTCCGCTTGCGCGCAACGGCGACGACGACACCGTGAGTCGGCAGGTCGTCAGGCGAGCAGCTCGGCGAGCAGCTGCCGGACCAGGTCCGGGTCGGCCTTGCCCTTGGTGGCGCGCATGACCTGCCCGATGAAGAAGCCCATCACCTTGGTCTTCCCGGCGCGGAACTGCTCCGCCTGCTCCGGATTGTCGGCGACGATCTTCTCCACCGCCGCGCGCACCGCGCCCTCGTCTCGCACCGGGCGCAGGCCCTCCCGATCCAGGATCGCGCCAGGGTCATCGCCCGTGGCCACCATGTGTTCAAACACGGTCTTGGCGATCTTGCCGGTGATCTCCTTGGCCTCCACCATATCCGACAGCGCCGCCAGCTGCGCCGCCGTGAACAGCAGCGCCAGGCCGTCCTCCGGGTTCTCGACGACCCGCAGGACCTCGTTGACCACCCAATTGGAGACCCGCTTGGGGTTCTTGCTGCCCGCCGCCGCGGCCTCAAAGAAGTCGGCGACCTCGCGCGAGGCGCTCAGCGTGACGGCGTCCGCGGCGGACACATCCCACTCCGATTGGTACCGAACGCGGCGGGCACCGGGCAGCTCCGGAAGCTCGGCCCGCGCGCGCAGCTCCCACGCCTCGTCAATGACCATCGGTGGCAGGTCCGGGTCCGGGAAGTACCGGTAGTCGTGGGCGTCTTCCTTGCTGCGCATGGAGAACGTCTTTCCGGTGTCCGCGTTGTAGAGCCGCGTCTCCTGCACCACGCGTCCGCCGCCCTCGAGCAGATCAATCTGCCGACCCACCTCGTACTGGATCGCGCGCTGTACAAACCGGAACGAGTTCAGGTTTTTTATCTCTGCACGGGTCCCGAGCGGCTCGCCTTTGCGGCGCACGCTCACGTTGGCGTCGCAGCGGAAGGAGCCCTGTTCCAGGTTGCCGTCGCACACGTCGATGTAGCGCAGGATGGCGCGCAGCTCCCTCAGGTACGCCGCCGCCTCCTCGGCCGTGCCCAGGTCCGGCTCACTGACGATCTCGATGAGCGGAGTCCCGGCGCGGTTCAGGTCCACCAGCGAGCTGTCGCCCTCGTGGCTGCTCTTGCCGGCGTCCTCCTCCATGTGGATCCGCGTCAGCTGGCAGACCCTCTCTTCACCGTCCACCAGGAAGCGCACCTCGCCCCCCGTGCAGATGGGGGCGGCAAACTGGCTGATCTGGTAGCCCTTGGGCAGATCCGGGTAGAAGTACTGCTTGCGGTCAAACTGGCTCAAGCGGTTGATCTGGCAACCGAGCGCCGCCCCCGCCTTCATGGCCATATGCACCGCGTCGCGGTTCATCACCGGAAGCACACCCGGCATCCCAGCGCAGACTTCGTTGACGTGGGTATTGGGCTCGGCACCGTAGGCGGCGCTCTCCCGCGAGAAGATCTTGGTTCTGGTGGCCAGCTGCGCGTGCACTTCCAGCCCGATGACGGTCTCCCAGCTCATGCCACACCTCCCCGAAGCGCCTCGTAGGCCGCACCCACGGCGCAAAGCCGCTCCTCTTCGAACCACGGTGCCAACAATTGCAGGCCGATGGGCGCGCCGTCGTCGTCCTTGCCACACGGAACGGACAGGCCGGGCATACCGGCGAGGTTGCACGAGATGGTGAAGATGTCCGCCAGGTACATCTCCAGCGGGTCTGACACCTTGGACCCCATCGGGAACGCCACCGACGGGCTGGTCGGCGTCGCGATGATGTCCACATCGCTGAACGCCGCCTCGAAATCCCGGCGGATCAACGTGCGGACCTTCTGCGCGCGCAGGTAGTACGCGTCGTAGTAGCCGGACGACAGCGCGTACGTGCCGAGCATGATGCGGCGCTTGACCTCGGCGCCAAACCCCTCGCCCCGCGAGCGGCGGTACAGATCGTCCAGGTCCGCGGGTTCAGCGGCGCGGCGGCCATAGCGCACCCCGTCGTACCGGGCCAGATTGCTCGACGCTTCTGCGGTCGCGACCAGGTAATAGGTGGCCACCGCGTACTTGGTATGCGGCAGGGACACCTCGCAAATCTCTGCGCCGGCCTCCTTGAGTTGTGCGATGGCCGCCCGCACAGACGCCTCCACTGCGGGCTGCATGCCGTCCACGAAATACTCGCGTGGCACGCCCACGCGCAGCCCGCGGACCGCGTCAGGGCCGCGCTCCGCAGCTGCCGCGTACGCGCCGACCGGCCGTTGCATCGAGGTGCTGTCGCGCTCGTCGTACCCGGCGATGACCTCCAGCACCTTGGCCACGTCCCAGACGCTGCGGCCCATGGGCCCCACCTGGTCCAGGCTCGACGCAAACGCCACGACGCCAAATCGGCTGACGCGACCATAGGTGGGCTTGAGGCCCACGGTGCCCGTCATGGCCGCGGGCTGCCGGATGGAGCCGCCGGTGTCGGTGCCGATTGCCGCGCTGCAGAGATGGGCCGCCACCGCAGCAGCAGAGCCGCTGGAGGAGCCGCCCGGAATCGTCCCCGGGGCTGCTGGGTTCTGCGTCGGGCCAAACGCGGAGTTCTCCCCCGAGGACCCCATGGCGAACTCGTCCTGGTTCGTCTTCCCAAGGAAGACCGCACCCGCCGCACGCAGCTTGCTGACCACCGTGCCGTCGTAGGGCGGGATGAAGTTATCCAGGATCTTGCTGGCCGCCGTGGTGCGGACCCCGCGGGTCACCAGGATGTCCTTGAGCGCCATCGGCACGCCGCACAGCGCGCCGCCCGTGCCCGCTGCGAGCGCCGCGTCGGCAGCGTCGGCCTGGGCGAGCGCTTCGTTGTGGCAGACCGTGATGAACGCGCCGAGCTCGTCGTTCTGCGCGTCGATCTGCGCCAGCGCCGACTCGGTCAAGGCCCGCGACGTCGTCACCCCCGACGCCAGCTGCTCCAGCGCTTCTTTGACCCCTGGCGTGTCCATCAATTGCCCCCTTCCACGACGCGCGGCACGCGAAACATGCCGTCCCTGGCGCTGGGCGCGTTCTGGAGCACCTCCTGGCGCGTGAGCGTGGTCACCACTTCGTCGGCGCGCAGGGTCAGGTCGAGTGGGACGGCGTGGGTGGTGGGCTCCACGTCGTCCACGTCGAGCTCCTTGAGCAGATCGACATAGTCGAGTACGGCGTCGAGATCGAGGCGGATCGCCTCGAGTTCCTCATCGCCCAGCTCCAGTTGCGCCAGCCTGGCCACGTGGCGAACTTCTTCGGGAGTAATCCGGGACATGGGTCGTTTCTTCTCTGTCTGACGCAGGGCGCCTTCAAGGTGCCCACTCCCACGGCTTCCGGTCGTCGACCCCATAGGAGCCGCGCACCGAGCGGTGGTGTCGGCGGTTCAGTTGTCTAGCACAGCCGGCCACGGCGTAAAACCCGGCGTCAGACGGCTTGACGGGGCGGCGGCGCGACCGGACCCTTCAGGTTCACACGTTTGAATCCACCGGACCGCGGTCGCCTCCATGTCAGATGATGTCCACTTTGACGCTCCCGTGACCGAGGACCGCGTCCTGCGCGACGTGGTCGTCCGGTCGGGGTTCACCGTCGAGTCCGGATGCCTGGAACTCAGCGACGTGCTCATCGCCCCCCAGGGCAGGTGAGATCACAATTCTCGGCGGCGAACTCAGGTTGCACCGTGTGGGGCTGTCCAGCGAAATCCACCTCCTCGACGGAACCCTCCGCGCGACGGAGATGACCCTGCGCGACGCGGGGGCCCTCGTCGTCAAGGGCGGCTCCGCCGAGCTGATGTCCTGTACGCTGGAGTGCAATGTGGACCACGTCGTCTCCGTCTGGGGCAGCGCCCAGGTCCAGTTCACGGACTGCTACTTCAACGTCCGGGGAACGGCGGTCAGCGTTGTGGAGTCCGGCCGATTGGAGGCGCGCGAGTGCACTTTCGAGAAGTCTCACGTCGGCTTGGAGCTCCACACGGAGGTGGCCGCCTGGGTCGACAAATGTCACTTCGACGCTGTGGGCACCGCGATCCATCTGCAAGGCCAGGGAACGCGCCACCAGTTCACGGCGAACACCTTCGTCGATTGTGGCATCTGCGTGGATGCGCACGGCCTGGCCAGCCCCGACATCCTGGGCAACGAGTTCCGCCGCGCGAGCCGCTCCGGGGTGGAGACCCACAACAACGCGGCGCCCTACCTCGAGGGAAATCTCTTTGCCGACAACGTAGAGTTCGCGATTCGGGCACTGGGGCGCTCCAAACCTGAGGTAGCGCTCAACGCCTTTCGCAACAACGGGGGACGCCTGCACATGGACGCGACCGCGTACGCTGTGCGCTACGCGCCGGTGGAAGAGTGGAAGCCCAAACGCGCGTTCACACCCTCCGTCCACTCCGTAGGCACTCCCCCTGCGCTGGTGCCGCGACTGCCGCGCAGCGAACCGACGCGCATGCGGCAGTATCATCATCTACGGTGGGTGGCGTCGGTCATCAGCGTGGTCGGCTGGATGTGGGCCGCGCCCCTGGCCGCGGCCGCCGGAATCGCCTACGCGACCGCCACGGTCATCCTGGCCACCACAATCGTCGGCCTTGTGGTCGCGACAAGCCTCTCCCGCCGCCGCGACCGGCGGCTCCTCGTGCGAGGTTGGTGGACGCGAGGTCAGGTAGTCAACGCCCGCTTTGGCGTGGTGCAGGTGCAGTTCGCGGACCGCGACGGCACCCATCACGTCCACTGGACATGGCTCCCCCGCGCGCGCAAAGGGCAGACCGTCGACATCCTCTTCGACGCGGGACGACCATCCAGGTTCATCCCCCTCCTGCCGGGCAGCGTCCGCTTTGGTCGCGACGACGCAGCCGCCGACAACCGGACCCTGCTGGCACCCCCGGCCGACGGCAGCGAGGCCGGCGAGCTCACAGCCGCGCTGTGGGACGGTCCCACCACAAACTCCACTGCGCTTGAGAAGACGCCGGGGGGCATCGTCGAGCGGCTCCGAGCCAAGCGCGCCCGAGCCCGAGCCTCCACGCGTCCCACGGCGCTCGGCAAACTGACAGTTCGCGACGACGTCCTGCAGGCACCCGGGGCCCGGGTTGACCTTGGGAGACCGTTCACGCTCACTGCCACAACCTGGCCGACCAATCCCCAACAGGCGGAGATCTACCTGCAGATCTCCGGCCGCGTACCCGGCACGGACGATCGCGTCACCACGGGCGTGCGCACGCTCTTGCCCCAGGTCCGCATCTCCAGCGATGTGCCGTCACAGCAACGGCTCTGGCCATGGATCCAGCCGGATGAGTTCGAGCCCTTCTATGCCCACCTGGTGCACCTCAACCGCATCCACGGCGGCACGCCCCCACCCATCGCAACCCACGACGACACCACCTGATCGGGGCGCCACCATCCCAGACAACAACCACGCACGGGACGACGATGACCGAGTACTTCCAGGGCAAACGATGGGCGATCACTGGCCGCCTCACGGAGATCTCCCGCAAGGAGGCCACGGCGCAGCTCAAGGCCAAAGGCGCGTCCGTCACCGGGGGTGTCACCTCGCAGACCGACTTCCTGGTATCCGGCGGCTTTGACCCCAATCGGACCCAATACCTGTCCAGCAAGGAGAAGGGAGCGCGCCAGTTTGGCATCCCCATCTTCAACGAGCCGCAATTGCTCGCGATCCTCGCCGGCGAGGAGACGCAGCTCGTCGACAAGCTGGCGCCGGCCAAAGATGAAGTGGCAACCGTGGGCACGCGCGACGCCCTGGAAGGGTTCCGCGAGCTCGTCGCTGACGAGGTCGACGACGGAAACTGGCAGCGCATCTGCGAGCTGGTGGACCGGTGTAGTGCGCGCGATCTGCCCGTGGTCCTGCCCTACCTGGAGAGCTTCCTCTCACAGGACAACTCGCGCACGGTGGCCTGGTGGTCCAACACAGAGTCCCCGCGCTACCACCGACTCGACATCGCGGAGCCGCGCAAACTGCCTGGCAACTGGGTCTTTGAGCTCCTCGGTGGCGCCAATCACCCCAAGTTTGCGCTCGCCCGCGCTGCAGACCTGCGCGGGCAAAAGATCCGGTCCAGCATCGCCGACAACCTCCTGGCCTGTGAGCATCTTGGGGCCCTGCGCGCCCTGGACCTGACCAACAACGCCCCCTCCAACAAATTCTGGGCCGCCGCAGCCGCCAAGCCCGAGTTTGCACAGCTGCGCTACCTCGCGGTCGGCAACAGCAAGCTCAACGCCGCAACCACAAAGGCGCTGGCCAAGGCACCCTTCAGCGCGACCTTGCAGGCCCTCCGGCTCGAAGGGACGCAATTGAGCGGCAACAACGCGGCGGCAGCCCTGTTCGACCGCGGCGCATTCGAACGCCTCCACACGCTGGACGTGTCCGGTGTCCGCAGCCCGGCGGGCGCCCTTCACGACGCCGTGCACCGGGCGACCCACCTGACACAACTCCGGCACCTTGGCTGGAACGACGTCGAGGGGTCCGAATGGGGTCTCGGCCACATCGTCGCCGCCGAGCAGTTCTCCACGCTTACGCACATCCGCTACACCAACCGCGGACTCGGACCCCGGAGCCTGGCAGCGCTGGCCAACGCAACCCACCTGGACAACGTCACGCGCCTGACGGTCTTCGACACGGGCTGGAATGCTGCGGAACCCGGCATCGAGCAGGTGCTGGAAGCCACGCAGTTTGGGACCGTCGAGGAGCTCATCGTGAGCGTAGATCCGGCGGGACTGTCGGCGCTCATGCACGCCGGACACCTGACCTCGCTGTCGCACCTGCACATCTCGGGCCTCCGGGATCGGAACGAGGACTGGGAGCTGCTCCTCACCGCGCCCCACCTGCAATCCGTCAAAGACCTCTACCTCGGCGCGCTGCTCCCAGAAGGATTCGTCGGCCGGCTGCTCGACAGCGACGCACTGCCCAACCTGTCACGCTTGCACATCTCGGGAACAAGCCTGGTCGACTCCGACCTCTACGCCGCCGCCAACGCGACCCACCGCGCCCTCACCGAGTTTGGAGCGCACGCCGACAGCGGCGCCTCAAAGGCAGCGCTCCAGGCCGCCCTGGACGCCGAGCACCTGCCGGAAGGCGGCCTCAAGTCATCGCTGCATTGGGCCCTTGACCAGCTCCAGCGCCCGTGACGTCCGCTGCTGGACACCAAACCAAAAGAGCCCCCATTTGGGGGCCCTCTGGCTCGGTCGCTACTGGTTGTCCCAGCTCTAG
>CALBXO010000922.1 GCA_937890335.1 uncultured Pseudomonadota bacterium
TGACCTGACGCGCCGCAAGCTGCTGCCCGCAATCTACAGCCTCGCCCGCGACCGCCTGCTGCCCGAGCAGTTCGCGGTGGTCGGCTACGCGCGCCGCCCGTATACCGACGAGACGTTTCGGGAGCGGGTTCACGAAGGCGCGGACAACTACGCCCGCCGCAAGCCCGTCGACGCGCAGCTCTGGGAGCGGTTTGGCCCGTCCATCAGCTATTGCCAGGGCAACTTCGGGGACGCGGAGGACTATGTTCGGTTGCGTGAGCACCTGGAGAAGGTCGACGCCGAGCGCGGCACCCGGGGCAACCGGGTGTTCTATCTCGCGACGCCGCCGAGCTCCTTCGCCACCATCCTCAAGAACCTGCGCGAGCAGGGTCTGCTGTACGACGAGGGCGATGAGCGCCACTCGAGGGTGATCGTCGAGAAGCCGTTCGGGCGCAATCTCGAGACCGCGCGCGAGCTCAACACCGCCGTCAGCACGTACCTGCGGGAAGACCAGACCTACCGGATCGACCACTACCTCGGGAAGGAGACGGTCCAGAACATCCTCGTCTTCCGGTTCGCCAACGGGATCTTCGAGCCGCTGTGGAACCGGCAACACATCGATCACGTCCAGCTGACGGTGGCCGAGAACATCGGGATGGAGGGCCGCGGAAAGTTCTTCGAGGAGGCCGGCATCCTCCGCGACATCATCCAGAACCACCTGTTCCAGATTCTGAGCCTGATGGCCATGGAGCCGCCCGTCGCCATGGAGGCCAACGCCATCCGTGACGAGAAGGTCAAACTTCTCCAGGCGCTGCGACCCGTGGACCAGGAGGGCTTCGAGAACCAGGTCATCCGTGGGCAGTACGTGGAGGGGAGTGTCGGCGGTACCGAGGCCGCCGGGTACCTGGACGAGCCGGGCGTCGATCCCGACTCCAAGACCGAGACCTACACCGGTTTCAAGATGTTCATCGACAACTGGCGGTGGGCCGGGGTTCCGTTCTACCTGCGCGCAGGCAAGCGCCTGCCCAAGAAGGTCGCGGAGTTCGCGATCCACTTCAAGCGCGCCCCGAACCCGCTGTTCCGCAACCACCTCCCGCAAGGGACGAACCAGAACATCCTGGTCGTTCGCGTCCAGCCGGACGAGGGAATCTCCATCACCTTTGACAGCAAGGTGCCGGGACCGTCGATGCAGATTCACCCCCTCAACATGGAGTTCCGCTACGGCGAGGCCTTCGGGGGTGCGCCACCCGAGGCGTACGAGAGGCTCATCCTCGACTGCATGCTCGGTGACTCCACACTCTTCATCCGCAACGATGAGATCGAGCTGGCATGGAAGTGGTGCGACGACCTGCTCGACCGCTGGGCCCAGCCGGAGACCTCGCTGCACACCTACAAGGCTGGCAGCTGGGGACCCGACGCATCCGACGAACTCCTTCGCCGCGACGGACGTCGTTGGCGACGGCCTTGATGGGGCACCCTCATGACTGACACCCGCGTCGAGAAGTTCACCCGCGGCGAAGACCTCGCCGTGGACCTGTCCGCGATCGAGAAAGAGCTCACGTCCCTGTGGAAGGCCGCGCAGAAGGGCTCGGGTGACGGCAAGGCGGTCGCGACCCGCGCCTGCCTGTGGAACCTGATCGTACACTCCCCCGGCATGGAGGAGAGCGAGAAGCTGCGCACTGGCCTGGAAGCGATCTACCCCACCACGCCCATGCGCACGCTGCTGCTCGAGGTGGAGGGCAACGTTGAGCCGCCCCTGAGCGCGTGGGTCTCGGCGCGCTGTCACCTGGCGGGCAAAGGCCGCGTGGTCTGCAGTGAGGAGGTCACAATCCGTTGTGACACGCACGTGACCGACCGGCTCGGCCCCCTGGTCAACGCCCTGCAGGTCCCGGATGTCCCGGCCGCCGCGTGGTGGCCAGACATGGACCACGACCCCACCCAGATGTGCGCCCATTTTGTGGAACTTGTGGACCGCATTGTCGTGGACTCCTCCACAGTCCCCGGCGCACGTGGGCTGCGGCAGCTCCTGGCCTTGACCCAGCTGCGACACGCCAAGCGCTCGCTCTTTGGAGATTTGTCCTGGCATAGGATCGCACCGTGGCGTTCACTGACCGCCCGGCTGTTCGACGCTGCGACGCAAGCGCTGGCCACGGTGGAGCGGGTGGAGATCCGCGCCGTTGGTCGTGGTGGCCAGCCCGCCGGGTCCCAGGCGCTGCTGTACGGCGGCTGGTTGGCCAGCCGTCTGGGCTGGACCGCCGCAGACGGAGGTTGGACCCGCCCTGACGGCGGCCGCGTCACGTTTTCCATGGACCATGGCCGCGGCGCGGGCAGCCACGGCGACCTCCTTGGGGTCAAGCTCGTGGGGGCAGGCGGCGAGGCCTATAGCCTGGAGCGCGACGAAGAC
>CALBXO010000923.1 GCA_937890335.1 uncultured Pseudomonadota bacterium
AACGGCGCAAACAACGGCGCAAACAACGGCGCCAACAACGGCGCCAACAACGGCGACATCTGTACCGCCCTGGAGACCGAGTACGACAATCTGGTCGGCGCCAACACGAGCTGCGTGGAGCACGCCGATTGCCAGCGCCTTGATGGCCAGTGCGGTGTCGGGCTCGGCGGCTGCTACCACGCCCTCAACGGCAGCGTGTCCCAGGATCAACTCAACGCGCTCGGCACCCAGTACACCGAAGGCGGCTGCACCAGCGGCGTCTGCGATTGCGCAGAGCCCCAGCCCGTATTCTGCGACGGTGGCACGTGCGCCTTTGGACCCGACTGCGGGGGCCGCGCCATTGACGAGACCTTCCCCGCGGAGGACGGCTGCAATACCTGCACCTGCACCGCCGACGGCATCGCTTGCACCGAGCGGGCCTGCGACCCCTGCCAGACGATTGAGGACGACTACAACGGCGCCATCGAAGCCGCCTCGGACTGCCAGGCACACGCGGACTGCCAGACCCTGTGGGGCCAGTGCGGAGCTGGCCTCGGCGGCTGTCACGTTTTCGCCAACGCGTCGCTCACGCAGGACGCGCTGAGCGGGTATGGCCTCGCCTTCCGCGACGCCGGATGCACCGGGCCCGTGTGCCGCTGCACAGCGCCGCCCGCGGCCCTCTGCGTCGAGAACCGCTGCACCGCCGGTCCCTCTTGCGGTGGCCGCGCGCTCGGCGCCACCTGGCTGGCAGACGACGGGTGCAACACCTGCACGTGCGACGAGGACGGCGTGAACTGCTCCGACATCAATTGCACCAGCTGTGACGAGGTCGAGGAGAACTACGACGCCCTCATCTTCAACAACCGCACGTGCGACTCCGTGGACGACTGCCAGGTGCTCTTTGGACAGTGCGGCGTCGGCCTCGGTGGCTGCTACGAGGCGGTCAACTTCGCCGTGACCCAGGACAACCTCGCCGCGCTCGGCCAGCACTACAGCGCGTCCGACTGCATCCGCGCCGTCTGCTCCTGTGCGCCGCCCCCGGGGCCAAGTTGCGACAACGGACTGTGCGGCTTTGCCCAGTAACCAGCCTCGCTCGGCAGCCGATGCTGAGCCGACCCGAGCCACCATGCCCGCAGAAATCCCCGCCGACCTCGTCTCCGCTCCGCTGCGAATGGCGGCGCGCGTCGTGTGCAAGGTACTCGGGTGGGAGTACGTCGGCGGTCTCGACCGGCCCAAAGTGCTCTTTCTCGCGGCCCCACACACGAGCAATTGGGACGCGTTCTACATGCTGCTGTGCGCCTATGCCATTGGCATCCGCGTCAGCTGGCTCGGTAAGAAGTCGCTCTTCAAACCACCTGTCTTCGGGTGGTGGATGCGACAGCTGGGTGGGATTGAGGTCGATCGCAGCAGAGGTCTGGACACGGTCTCCGCCACCGCAAAGGTGTTCGAGGGCCGCGAGGCGCTCTACCTGGGACTGGCCCCCTCGGGCACGCGCAGCCGGCGCGACCACTGGCGCAGCGGCTTCTACCACATCGCGCGGAAGGCAGATGTCCCCCTGCTGCTGGGATTCCTGGACTACAAACGCAAACGCGGCGGCTGCGGCCCGATCGTCGATCTGACCGGCAACGTCACCGAGGACATGGACAAGATCCGCGCGTTCTACTCCACGGTCACCGGCCACACGCCGGCAAACACCAGCGACGTACGGCTGGAGTCAGAGACCGACCGCCCAGGCGATGGCGGCGGTGCCGAGTCCGACTGAGACCGGAATCGAGAAGTTGTCGTCCACCCGCTCGCTGACGAGCTCCGCAAGGGCGCCGATGACACCCGCCGACCCCGCGAGCAGCAGCGCCATCCACGGATAGAGCTGCGGTTCGTAGACGGCGAGAACCACGAGGCTGGCGAGCACGGCGGACACCGCGAACGCCGTTGTTCCGGCGACAGTGCGGCCGGCAATCAGGACCCGCCGCCCGTAGCGCCGACCGACAAACGCTGCCACGGGATCGCTGACACCCAGCACAATGACGGCGAGCGCACCGGTCAGCGGCGTCGCGAACCAGGTGCAGACGAACAGCGCGGTGACGTACCAGGTGGCGGAGTTGACCCGGTACACCTCGTGGGGGTGCGCCATCCCGCTGAACGGAATCATCACAATGCGGTTCCAGCGCTCGCTGAAGCGGCGCGTGATCTCAAGAAACCAGGCCGCGCAGCTGAAGCCCAGCGCCACCCACATCAGCTGGTGCAGCGGCAAGGTGTGCTGCAACAAGAACATCACGACCACGCCGGAGCCGACGTGGAAGATGCTGCGACGCCAATTCGTCGGGCGCAGCGAGGGCACGTGGATCCGCTCCACCTTCAAACTGGCGGCGACCGCTTCATAGGCGGGCGCAAGCCGCGTCCGCAGCTCCGCCCAGCCGTTGGAAGAGTGTTGCGCCAGGTGCTCGTCGAGGATGCGGCGCACCTCCACCAGGCGCGCGTGCAGGGCGGCCATGCGCTCACCCGCCTCGGACAGCTCCACCCGCGCGAGCAGTTCGGTCAGGCGCTGGTGAAACTCCTCGAACCGGCGCCGCACGCCGGCGTCAATCGCAGCGCGCGCCGGGTCCAGCGATTGAATGAGAGCGTGAAGCTCCTGCGTGAGATCGCGGCCTTCGAGTACGAGTGTCTGCATGGTCGGCCCCCGAGTTACCTGGCCTCATTCTTCACATCGATGACTACCCAGTCAACGCGGGGCGCCACACAGTCACCTTGCGCGCTGGGTGCGCAGGGCGTACGTGTGAGTCATGGACGCCGTGATTTCGCAGATTCCGAGCGCCGACCGCGTGGTGATCCGCCACCTCCGGGTCCGGGAGATTCGCTGGCTGAGGCTGATCTTCTTCGCCCTCCTTTCCCCCTGCCTCCTGCCGGTCATGCTGGTGGCGATGTTTGGCCCGTCCGGCACCGGCGAAGACGTGTTCGCCTGGGCGTACCAACAAATCATCCCCGTCTATCACGACATCCAGATAGAGATCATCGACAAGAAAGGGGCGATCGCACACCGGGCGACGAACCGTCCGCGAGACCGCAAGGAAGGCGACGCTCTGGTGTGTCGCGTCTTGCTCGCCGCGCGCGAAAGCGCGCGAACCGTGCACGAGGTGATTGGTACGGGAGCCGGCGGCGTGGTGGGCACATGGGACGGCACGCACCATTTGCTGCACCCCGAGCCCGACGCCGCGCGCGCTGAGGCGACCCTGACCGAACAGCCCGGTGTCACGGTTGAGATCGATGGGGCTGGCGTCAGCGTCGGCGAGCCCCACCCTTCCATGGGCCGCACAGGCGCGTTCGTCTTCCTGGCGCTGCTCGGTTGGGTGCTCTGGGTGCTGGTCGTGACCGCCGGCGGGCGGCGGGTACTGCGGCACCTCTGGTGGGATCTGAACGGCCGCGAACCGGGGCGCCGGGTCCTACGCGCCGATGACGAGGGCGTCCATGCCTACCTGGAGCGCGGCGGCGAGCGCTGGGACGAGCTGCGGGTGGCGCGCGGGGACATCGTCGCCGTTGGCCACGTAGAGGACCGCCTCGGGTATGGCGGGCGGGTCCCGCGGCTCGGCGGTTGTCCGATCGTCATCACCCGCTCCACTCTGCACCCCCTCAGAGCCCACAAGACCGGCGGCCACCCCCACAGCGCCGCGATCGCCGAGCTTCTCGTCGCCCATCTCGGCGGCTGATACCAGGTCTCCACATCCGCTCCGACGGCGCGAACCGGGAGCATCAGCGCGATGTGCCCGGTGCCCGTCCGTCCACGGCGCGAGCCCTTGGCCGCAGTAGCTGGTTGCTCTCGCGCTGCTCGATGATGTGCGCGACCCAGCCCGCGGCACGGCCCACGGCGAAGATACCCACGGCCGCCCCCCGACACAGACCCAGCGCTTCCGCCACCGCGACGAGTCCGAAGTCCAGTGACGGTGGCTCGTGCCCGGCCTCCTCCATTGTTCGCGCGATGGCGAACACGGTCTCCAGGCGCGGCCCGCCTCCGAGCTGCCGGGCGACCTCCATCAGGTGCGGAGTCCGCTCGTCGCCGTCGGGATACAACCGGTGCCCAAACCCGGGTATCGCCTCCCCGCGGCGCAGCCGATCGTGGACCACTGCCGCCGCCCGCGCCGGCTTTCCAGCCTCGTCAACCAGCGCCTCCACCCGATCGCTGATGCCGCCGTGCTTGGGGCCGCTGAGGGCGCCGAGCCCGGCGCTGAGGCTAGAGTAAAGGTCCGCCCCGGTGGAAGCGACCACCCGCGCCGCGAAAGTGCTGGCCGTCAAGCCATGATCCGCGCTCAGCACGAGCGCCAGGTCGGCCGCGTAGAGCACAGTGGGATCGTCGATGCCAGCGCCGCCGAGGCCGTGCACCACGCCCACGGCAAGCCTTGGAGCGCGCAGCGCGTCCAGGCACGCGGCCAGACCCCTGGGCAGGGCCATCCACCCCACCATCCGCCGCAGAATCAGCCGCGCGCGGTGCAGATCCGCGGCGGGCGGCGCCGCAAAACGCAGCGGATCCGCGGCAGCCATCGCGGCGATGGCGAGGGGCAACACGTCCGTCGGCCGCGCGTCCTTGGGGAGCAGGCCGGCGACCCGGCGCGGCTCGGCGCCAAGGTCCTCGGGCAACGGCCAATCCGGCCACTCATCCGCGCCCTGGCCGGTCCACAACAGCTCGCAGGTGGGCTCAAACCCCTCCTTGGCCTGCTCAACGGCAGAGACGCCGCGGTAGTGATGTCCGCCGGGTGGGAAGGACGAGATCTGCGAGTCCAGGACCGGCTCGCCCCAATGCAGAGCGCTGGCAGCCACGGGCGCGTGCCCGCTGCGCGCCTGGCTGCGCTCGCGCACGCGCTCCAGATCGGCGCGGCTGTACACCTTGCCACGTCCGTCCGAGCCGGGGGCGGCGCGCAGCTTTCCGCGACTCACATACGCGTAGAGCGTCTCCCGCTTCACCCCGAGAAACTCCGAGGCCTCTCGCGCACCTACCCAGTCTTCCATCGCCTTCCTCCACCGACCACCGTCTCCGAGATTGATCGTCGAATCAAGGTTGACCACATTGATCGACTCACCACTCTATCCACACCAACATGGATGGAGAATCAACATGTCAATCAACGTAGGCCTGGAAGGGATCGTCGTCGCGGAGACCGCGCTGAGTATGGTGGACGGTGAGACTGGGCGCCTCGTCATCGCCGGGGAGGAGGTGGGACACCTGGCCGGAAGACACTCTTTTGACGTTGTCTTCCGCCGGCTCATGGCCGCCGCCGGCGCTCCGGTTCCAGGAAGCCTGACGCTCGGGCAGGCACGACAGCGCGCTCACGCGCTCCTGCCTCGCTGCGAGGAAGCGCTCCGGGCGCCTGTGGGGATGGACGCGTTGCGGTCGTGCCTGTCCCTGCTGCCCGACAGTGACGAGACAGCGCTCGTCGGGGCCGCGGCCGTCTTCACCGCCGCCTGGTGGCGCGCGACCCGCGTTCTACCCCCGATCGCCCCAGACCCAGCCCTGGAACACGCGGCGGACCTTCACCGGATGCTGACCGGCCGGCGCGACGGCGCCGCGGCGAGCGCTCTCGACACGTACCTCACCACCGTCGTGGACCACGGGATGAACGCCTCCACCTTCACCGCCCGCGTGGTCGCCTCGACCGGCTCGGACCGCACCTCCGCGGTCGTCGCCGCGCTCGGCGCCCTCAAGGGCCCGCTCCACGGTGGCGCACCAGGGCCCGTGCTCGACATGCTCGACGCGGTCGGCACCGTCGACAACGCCGAGACGTGGGTCCAGGGCGAGCTGGCTGCGGGACGCCGCATCATGGGCATGGGCCACCGCGTCTACCGCGTGCGCGATCCCCGCGCCGCCGTCCTGGAGCGAGCCGTCCGCGCCTTCACCACGGCGCGCGCCAACCCCGTGGGAACCGACCTGGGGATGAGTCCATTGCCCAACGTGCCGATCGTGGCGCCGTCCCCCGATTTCCAACGCGTCGAGCTGGCGCTGGCCGTCGAGGGCGCCGCGCAACGGGCGCTCGCCGCCAGGCATCCAGACCGCCCGCTGCGCGCCAACGTCGAGTTCTTCACAGCAGTGCTGCTCGATGCCATCGGCATCGACCGCGCGCTGTTCTCACCGCTCTTTGCCTGCAGCCGCGCAGCTGGGTGGTGCGCCCATGTGGCGGAACAGCGCGCCAACGGGCGCTTGATCCGTCCCCGGGCTCGCTATGTCGGGCAGGATGGTGCTAACGTTGCCATGTGAATCAGCCTCCACCCGCACCACCCTCGAAGGTCGCGCGGCTCCCTGGGCCCGGTGGCCGCGTCGGCGAATACGAACTCGTCGCGGAGCTTGGCCGCGGCGGTGTCGGCGCAGTGTTTGAGGCGCGTCACATCGAGACACGCGATCGTGTGGCCATCAAGATCCTCTTGCCCTCGGTAATGGGCGAGAGGAACATCACCGCGCGCTTCGACCGCGAGATCCGCGTCGCCAGCTCTCTGGAGTCCCCGCACACGGTCCGGCTTCACGGCTGGGGCGTTCACGGCGACAGCGACCGGTACCTTGGTCTGCCGTGGTTCTCCATGGAGTTCCTGCGGGGGCTGGCCCTGAGCGACTACCTCGAGCGCAACGGGGCGATGTCCGTCGAGGAGAGCCTTGGCGTGATGGTCCAGATCCTGGAGAGCCTCACCGAGGCCCATGAGCGCGGAATCATTCACCGCGACATCAAGCCCCACAACATCTTCCTCGCCGCGGAGCCGGGTGTTCCCTGCGTGGTCAAGGTCCTGGACTTTGGTACGGCGCGCGCCGTCAGTGGCGCGGCAGACGAGACGGAACTCGAGCGCCTCACGGCCACTGGCATGGTCGCCGGGACCCCACAGTTCATGGCCCCGGAGCAGGCCGAAGGACAGCGTGACCTGACGCCGGCTGTGGACGTCTACGCCGCGGCGTGCGTCTGGTACCAATTGCTGACGGGCGAGCCGCTGTACACGGGCTTTACGGCCTACGAGGTGGCGCTCAAACACGTCACCCAGGCGATTCCGCCGATGCCGGCGTCGGTGACCGCCACACCGCTGGGCGACCTGCTGCACTACAACCTGGCCAAGAACCCCGGCGCCCGTCACACCGACGCGCGCACCTTTCTTGGAGCGCTCCGACAGGCCGCGAGCGCCTGCCAGACACCGACACACCTGACACCAATCGCCCTTCCGGGACTGCCCGTCCGCGAACTTCCGCTCGATGCGACGGGCTCGACGACGGCTGACGCCAGCGCAGGCTACCAGGCCCCCACCGCCGTTCCCCTGCCCCCCGGCAATCCGAAGCCAAATGGCGCCGTCGTGATCGTCGTGGTGCTCGCCGCGGTCGCCATGGCGCTGGCCGGCGTTGTGGCCGCCCTGCTGCTGCTCGGCTGACGGGTTTCTCAAAAGTCAGATCGAAAACATACCGCCGCCGTTCCTCGCTCCGTGGGCCTTTTGCCAGTCCGTTGGAGGAATCATGTCGCGCAAACCTGTTTTCACTGTCTGCTTTGTCGCTTCCGTCATGTTGTTGGGTGGATTTCAACTGTGGGCCGACGGACCCAACGGCGCCGGGGAGGCGCCCATTCAGATTCAGCCCGTAGTCTCCGGGTTCAACGCGGCGCTGGTGGTGGAGAAGGCCCATCGTCAGCACGACCTCGGCGACGGCCTGCGCGCCAAGCTCAAGCAGTCCAGCCCCAACAACCTGGCGACTTTCGAACTCACCGTGGTCAACACGGGCTCGGAGCGCGTCAAATGCGCGGTCGACATTGAGCTGGCGGTGAGTGAGCAAAGCTTCATGAGCCGGGTTCCGCGGCCGCCGACGGTCAAGAAGCACACGGACAAGATGGTCGTCTGGCTCGACGCCGGGGAGACGAAGACCAAGACCATCAAGACAACGCTACCAGCCGGGGACCCGAGTGGGCTGAACGTGGGCATGGGTACGGGCGTGTCGGTGACCATCAAGCGGGCCGGCACCGTCATTCCAGGCGCGCTGACCATGGGCGTCGTGGCGCCGGCGCACCCGCTGGTCAGACCCAACCCCATCCGCATCGAGCCCATCGAAGTGCCCCGTGAGCTGCCCCGCGAGCTGCCCCGAAAGGCAGTCCTGGTCCCCGAGGTCTTCTCCGGCTCCGCCGCCCTGGGCCGCTAAGCATGAACCGGCTCTCCACACTCGTTCGCGGCGCCGGAGGCGTGTTGCTGGGCGCCCTCGTCGTCTGGGGTGCCGGCCTCCTGGTGCAATGCGCGCAGCCCGCGCAGACCCGCATCGTCCCCGACTCACCCGGCGACCTGTCCCGCGCCGTCATTCACTACGACCCTCGGGCCCACAACGCGGTGGCAGCCACCTACCACGCCCTGATGGCCGCCCTGCCCCCGGAGACGGAGCTGCGGGTCGTCGTCGAGAGCCAGGACCACTTCGAGCGTTTTGCGGCCGCCTTCCACCCGCCCAGGTCCACGCGCGCCGTCGTCATCGGCAAGCCCGTCACCACCTGGTCGCGCGATCGCTACACCCTGCTCGAGCGGACCGACGGCACGCGGGTGTTGCTGGTGCCCCCGCAGAAGACGGAAATCGTCCCCGCGCGGGCGCACGACTGGCTCGCGCCATGGCGCATCGCCGAGGCCGCTGGAAACATCGAGATCGTCGAGACCGAGTTCGACTTTGACGGTGGGGACCTGATCGCGCATGAGGACGTGGTCTTCGCCGACGCCAACCTTGTGCGAAAGAACCCGGACCTGTTCCCAAACCCCGCCGCGGTCGCCCAGCGCCTCACCGCGCTACTCGGGCAGCCGGTGGTCGTGCTTGGCGCCACCGCGGACGACGTCCCCCACCACCACATCGGCATGTACCTGACGCCGCTGCCCAACGGTGCCGTCGCCGTGGGCTCCCCAGCCCTGGCCTTCGAGCTGCTCGGACCCGAAGGCCTGGAACGGATGGCTGCAGAGCTTGCACAAGACGGGCTCCCCGCCATCGACTTCCGGCCGGAGACCGCGCACCGCTTCGATGCCCCGGCGCGGCAACTCGAGGAGCTCGGCTACCGGGTCGTGCGTCTGCCGCTGTTGCCGCTGGATGACCACGTCACCTTCGTCACCTTCAACAACGGCGTGTTCCACGGTGACCGCTTCCTCATGCCAGCGTATGGCACCTCGCTCGACGCCGACGCAGCGCAGCGCCTCGCCGACGAGGGACTCACCGTCGTGCCCATCCCCGTGCGCGACATCTTTCGCCACCACGGGAGCGTGCGCTGTCTGCTCAACCGGCTCTGACCGACTGCGACCCGGCTACTGGGCGTCGCGGCAGAGGAGGAAGTAGGCGCCGATCGGCTTGTCCTTCTTGAAGGCGGCGCCGATGGAAACGTGCTCGGACACTTTGCGCATGCGGTCCACGGTGCCGTGGTAGATGACGCGGCTGAGCCGGGCGCTATTGGGAAGAATCGCCGGCCACTGGGGGGCCTTGCCGGGGGGCAGCTTGGTGTAGTTGATCCACACGGGCGTGTCCGCGTGGTCGCTCTCGTGGGTGACAAAATACCCGGGCCCTGTGAAGTGCCGCATCGTCTGTTCGTTGTAGCCCCAGAGCTCGTCCGCGCCCTCGGAGGGCCGCAGGAACCGCTTCTGGAACCGGCGGAACGCGGGCAGACCGTTCTTGCCCCAGTGCACCACCTCCTCCATCGGCGCCCGGTCGGCGCCGACAAAGTGATCGAGCGTGAGGGGGTGGGCATTCTCCACCATCTCCCACAAGCGCTTCATGTGCCCCAGCTGAAGCGCGCACGTCTGCTCGACGCGCGCAGCGTTGCCCAGTCCGTCCAGGTGCTCAGCGATGTGGGTCGGGCGCGCGAGGCACTCGACAAGCTGCGGAAAGTCACGCTTCGCCATGGTCGGGCTCCCTGTACAAGATCCGGATCAGGTCCGAGCGCGAGATGATGCCTACCAGGCGGCCCTCGCGCAACACCGGCAACCGTCCGATGTCGTGCCTGACCATGAGTTCGAGTGCGTCGTCGAGGGGGTCGGCGGCGTCTATCGTCCGGACGGCGCCCGACATGCAGCTCGCCACGCTCAGGTGCATGCGCTCGCCCTTGCGTGCGCTCTTGAGATCACGGCGCGACAGCACGCCGGTCAGCTTTCCATCCTTGGTCACCGGCAGGCCCGTGTAGCCCAGCTGGGCGAGCAGCGCGTCGGCCTCGGTCAGCGATACGTCGGCCTCCACAGTGCGCACGGGACTGGTCATGACATCGGAGACCGCCCGCGGATGCGGCGGGTCTGCGTTGAGAATCTCCAGAAGCCTGGCGCGGACCTCGTCTGGATCGCCGTTCTTGACCATGGCAGACCCAGCTCCGGGATGTCCGCCGCCGCCAATTCCACGCAACACAGCCCCGACATCGATGTACGGGACGCGGGCGCGACCAATGACCTGGAGTTTGTTCTTGCGGCGGTACATCCCAAACAGAGCCGCGTGCCCCTCCAATTTGATGACCTGGGTCGTCACGGCGGCCAGTCCATCCACGTTCTGGGTCAGCTCGATCGCCCCAAACCCCACGTCCACCCCGCCGATCTCGTAGACCTGCACCGCACCAAGAAGCTCGGAGAGCACGGCGCGTTGGTTCTCGGTGAGCGCGGAGCGCAGGTAGCGGTTGACCATCTTGAGGCTCGCGCCACAGGCGAGCACATACGCGACTGCGTGGGCGTCGCGGGGTGTGGTCCCGGCGTAGGTCAGTGAGCCCGTGTCCGTGTAGATGCCCAGCGCCAACAGCGTGGCTTCCAACGGGCTCAGGTCGAGTCCTCGCCGTTGGATCTCCTCAATGAGCAGGGTCGCGGTGCTCCCTACCGGCTCCACGAGCTCCCAATGGGACGGCAGATCGTCGGGCGACGCGGCGTGATGGTCCCAGATGTGGGTCGTCACCTCACCGGCGCGGATCCGCTCGGCGAGCGGAGCGTACGCAGAGATCCGGCGAGCCTGCCGAACATCGACAATGACGGCATCCGTCACCTCCGCGAAGTCCACATCCGACCAGTAGACCAGGTCAAACGAGTCCTTGTGCAACGCCAGGAAATCGCGCACCGCAGGGGCGACACGCCGGCCCAGGACAATCTGAGAGCCGGGGTAGAGTTTGAGCGCCGCGACCGTCGACGCGAGGGCATCGAAGTCGGCGGACTCGTGGGTCACAATCACGCGCATGCCCGGGTCGTACCAGAAGCGCAGCGCGCTTGGAAGCCCCCCACACCGAGGAGCCGCGCGTGCATCGGAGCCAGCGGGCGAGTACGCTTGTGGAATGCAAAGAGTACTCGAGCCCGAAGTGATGGACGGCCAGGAGCAGTCCGACGCCTACGCCTTCGCCGATTTCGCTGCGCCGAACGCGGCGTTCGTCGAGCGGTTCCTGCAGCTGTTCCCAGCGTTCTGCTGTCTGGGCAAGCGTGCGGAATCGGCCGTCGCCGTAGACCTGGGATGCGGGCCGGCCGACATCCCCATCCGCCTGTGCCGGGCGGTGCCACGGCTCAGAGTGCTCGGCGTGGATGCCTCGGCGGCGATGATTGGCCATGCGCAGCGCGCCGTGCGTGCGGCGGGCCTGGGCGAGCGCGTCACGCTGCGCGAGGCCTATCTTCCGGCCGAGCTCCCGGGTCCCTTTGACGCCGTGGTGTCCAACTCCCTCCTGCACCACCTGCCCGATCCTTCGGTGCTGTGGGACACCATCGCATCCCAGGCTGCCCCCGGCGCCCCCATCCTTGTCATTGACCTGTTCCGCCCAGACAGCCAGGACGCCGCAAGGGGGATCGTGGAAGAGTACGCGACCGGCGAGCCGGAGGTCCTTCGGCACGACTTCTTCCACAGTCTGTGCGCGGCGTTCACTCCGGAGGAGGTGACCGGTCAGCTCGCCGCCGCTGGCCTCGCGCACCTGGAGGTGCACGCCATCTCAGATCGGCACCTTGCTGTCTGGGGCACGCGCTAACGCCAAAGGCGACGGCGACAACCGGCGGCGGATCTCAGCCCAAAGCCAGCTCAAGGACCCGCGACCATGGCGCGCGCAAAGATGGGAATGCGCTCCCTCTGACAATCCGACGTCGGGTCCTTGCACTTGCCTCGCAGCGACGGGGCCAGCTCATCGCGGCGGTGGGTGAGCCAGGCTTCGCGGGCCGCGGCGGCTTCCGAAGAACCCGGGGCCAGGCGCGCGTACGCCAGGCTCTGGCTCCGCAGCAGGTGAGGGTCGCGGGGCTCCAACAACAGGCCGGCTTGCGCCGCGGCGAGCGACTCGGGGCGGCGGTCGAGGCTACCGAGCGCCTGCGCGAGGCCGCGCCAGGCGCGGCTGTCGTTGGGGGCGCCCTCGGTGGCAGCGCGGTAGGCCTTCGCGGCCAGCTCCCAGCGCCAGACCGCGGCCAGCGCGTCACCCCGGGCGCGCGCTACCGCGGGGTGCCCCGGCACGAGCGCCTCGACTTTGTCGAACAGCGCCAACGCTTCGTCCGTGCGGCCCTGTCGCCCTGCCACGCGCGCCAACTCGTACAGAATCGCGGCGCGCCCCCACGTCGGGGCGCCCTCGGGCAATGCCGCCTGGGCCTGGAGCAGAGAAGCCTTGGTCTCCTCCAGCTTCTCCTGCACATGATGCTGCAGACCGAGCCCATGCTCCCACAGCCGCCGCCATTTCTCCGGGCGCGTCTGTTTGGCCAACCGCGAACCTGCGCCGGGCCCGAGCCAGGACTGGGCCTGGGCGATGTCGATGACCGGCTGCTCCAGGCACGGGTCGAGGTCCACGCCCACGAGGCGCTTGGCCTTGGCGCGAAACTGCTTGCCGCGCGGGGTCTTCGCCTCGGCACAGGTCCTGCGCTGGTGCTCGACCTGGATGCGCCGGTGGCGAAGCCTCGCCTGCACGGACAGCGGAAACGCGTCCGTCGCCAGGCCTGCGGGAACGTCAAAGGAGAAACGAGCGATCGCGGCGTCGCGCGGGGTGATTGTCCGGTTGTAGACCGGGGTCCGGAACGCCGCGACCTTGTGCTCGAAGACGGCGTCGGCGTTGTTGTCGATCATCGTGGCGCGCAGGCGGTAGGCGGTGAGGCTGCGCCCGGTCTTCTCATGATCCGCCCCGGCAGACGCGACCACCGCGCCCTTGTTGTCCATCACCACCACCTCCACCCAGGTGTCGCGCATGTCCTTGGCCCCTCCGGGGAAGAGGTGGGCGGTGCGCGTGTTGCGGACCACTACGTCGAACGTCGCGGCGGTCCCAGGCCTGAGGACGGACTCTTCCTCACCGGGCACCATCCGCGCGCCGTCCGCCTCCAGGGCGACAATGTCCAGGCTCGCCGCCCCCACCAGCAGGTTCCGCTGGGCCTCCAATTGCGCCTCAGACCCCTGGAGCGTCGCGAGAGTCGTGTGTCCGCCCGGGAAGCGGTGAGAGGGCAGCTTCTTGGCCCCAAAATCCACGTAGGGCATGTGGCAGCCGCGGCAATTGGTGGCCGCCACCGGCTCGTCAATTCGGGTGCCCTTGCTGCCCCCATAGCCGGAGAGGCGGAACGGCCCAAACTCATCCACCCCGCCGATGACCACCTCGTGGCCAGTGGCCTGGGACAAGAAACCGCGGTGACAGCTGATGCACAGGCGATCGCTTCTCAGGATCGGGCTCGCCACCCGGCTGCGATGATCCTCCAGGCTCTGTGCGTCGCCCGTGGGGACCGGGATGCGCGAGGTCGTCAATGTGTAGCTGGCGTTTCCGTCTGTCGTCACGTCCACAATCCCGTGGCACGTGCCACAGGTGACGCCCTGGAACCCCCGGTCGTCCGCCAGATCCACGCCCGCGGGCTTGGCGTCAAACTGAAGACCAATGTCGTGACAGCCGTTGCAGAACTTGGCCTTCTCCGCCCCTTTCTCCGCCACAAAATCCTCCAGCGAGACCCGGTAGAACGGGTTCGCGAAGGCGCTGAGGCGGTGGGTGCTCTGCTTCCACATCGACACGATCTCCGCGTGGCACCCAGCGCAACTGTCGGCGTCGTGCAGCACGGCAAAATCGAGCTTCTCGTCGCCTACCATCCGTGACATCGAGGGCGCCGAGACGCCCGCCACAGAGGGCAGCTGCGGCGGGGGAACGTCGGCGCTCGGGGTGGCTTGGGGCGCTGCGGCCGAAGGCGCGCCCACGTCCGCATCTGGCGAGGCGATCTGGGGTGCCTTTTCTGCCGCCGGAGTCGGCGCTGGGCGGTCGGACCCGCACCCGAGCGCGCCCAAAGTCACGATTGCGACGCATCCGATCAGCGTGCGCGGCAGCAGGGGTCGTCGGGCGTCAACCACGGCGGTCCGGCGGTGTAGGGGTGCGGGTCATGAACACTTCTCCCTGAGTCTGAGCGGGGTCGTCCGCGAGCCTGCGGCGCGACCGGACTGGGGTGTTCCGTAGGATTGCACGGGATGTGCCGGGTTTGGAATCGGCCTCTTGCCGTGAGGTCAGCCGCGTCGGAGGCGGAGGAGAAACAGACCCAGCACCGCCAGCGGAGCGAAGGTCGTGGGGCCCGCCACGGCACATCCCCCGGTGCCTTTGGCGCTGTCGCGATCCGGAATGGGGCCCGCGAGGTAGGTCTCCAGCTCCGCCTGCTGCGTCCTGAAGTCCTCGCCGCTGGTGTTGGGACTGGACGCGAGCGTGGGCTCTTCCCTCGCGTTGGGGTCGGGGTTGCCCACCCACTGCCCGTACCTGGCCACCTCGCACGCCACCGGACCCTCCCAGAGGTTGCGAATGGCATAGCGTCCCTGGAACGCGTTGTAGCGATTCGGAAACGAGCCAAGCTCGGGCCCGGACTCCCCGCGGCCGTCGCTGGGGTCATACCGGACGGTAAACTCACGCCCCCCGGCGATTGGCTCAGCCGCGCGCAGGACGATGTCCTCACCCACACTGTCCGCAGCGTAACGAGCGTGAAGGCGCGTCAGGACCCAGCTGTTGTCGAGCGAAGCGCCCGGCTGCAAGAGATCGGCGCCCAGACTGGCAAGGTCGCCGGGCTCGAGAACACCGGACAGTGGGCACGGATCACACTGGGTCGCGCTCCAGGCGTACTCGGTCACGACAGCCCCGGGGTTCTCCTCCAGCGTGCGGGTGAACAACGCATTGTAGAAGGCGCCAAACTCGTGGCGCACACCGTCGCGCACATCGATGTTCGTGGGAATCGTGACGTTGTCGTAGTTGGCGGCTTCATACCGCTGATCGCGCGCCAGAATCTGGACAATGAGGTCCTGCTCGTCCTCGGCGCTGATGAGTCCGAGGCGGATGGGCAGGCTGAATTCCTCGGAGTTGTAGCTGAAGCGCAGCGGACTGAGGACCGCGCGGCCGTCCTCGTAGCGGACCTCGCTTGCGATCACCTTGGCCACAAAGAAGTACTGGCCTGCATCGATATACGGCTGGAGGTGCGCCTCGGCGCGGTCCGGAATGTTGTAATCGTTCGATTCGAGCCAGCCGCTGAGCGCGCCGGAGTCACTCGCGCTGAGAATGGAGATCTCGTACTCTCCGACCTTGAACTCCGCCTCGACCACCACGTCGCCGTTGTTCCCCCCGCCGTTGTTTCCATAGTCCCCGGACCCGTTGTTGTCGTCTTCGGGCCTGTGGCAGGGGTCGTCCTCCCAATACTCCACCAACCGCGGCGCGGAGAGCTGGTCGATCTTGTCGAACAATGACTTGTCCAGCGTCTTCACGTCGTCGACCATGAGAACGACGGGGACCGGAACGACCATGGCGAACTCCGCCAGGGGGCCCTCGTAGTTGTTCTGCATGGACAGGGTGGTCCGGGTGCCGTCCCGCATGAGCACCACCTGGGTGGCGTTGTTGAAAGCGTCCGCGCCGCCACCGGAGACGTAGAAGCCGCAGAAGGCGTCGGCGGTATTGGGGGCGAGCACTGCGGCGGCGAGCGCCAGCAAGATCAGCAGTTTTCGTGTGGGTGCTTGTGTCATGTTTCCTGTAACATCGTGGCGACTGTATTCTGGCCCTTCCAAACAAACGTAAGGCGACCGCACGTTGACACAACACCAGACGGACTCAATCAGTCACATACCGTATTCAGACAGAACACGGCACGGCACTTCCCGCCCCAACAATCCCCCAAGGCCCCTCGACAGGTTTGGCACGGATCTGGAATAGCGAACCGCTGGGCGGAACCAAACACAAGGATTCACGACATGACATCACCCGGACTCAAACTCGTCGCGACCGCGCTGGTCGCAGCAGCGGCCATCGCCGCCCCGACGGCGGCTCACGCGTTCTGCGGGTTCTACGTCTCCGGAGGGACCACGGACCTGTACAACAACGCGACGCAGGCGGTGCTGATGCGCGATGGAACGCGCACCGTGCTGACCATGCAGAACAACTACCAGGGCCCGCTGACCGACTTTGCCATGGTAATCCCCGTGCCCATCGTCCTCCAGGAGGACAATGTGAAGACGCTCGACCCAGCGATCTTCGCGAAGATCGACCAGCTTTCAGCGCCGCGCCTGGTGGAGTATTGGGAGCAGGACCCCTGCAATCCGCTCGAGTACTACGACTCGCCGTCTGCCGGCGCGGGTGGACGCGATGACAGCGCGGAGGCCGACAATGACGGCGGTGTCGTCGTCGAAGCCGAGTTCAAGGTCGGCGAGTATCAGATCGCGATCCTCAGCGCGTCTGAGGCCACGGGCCTGGAGCGCTGGCTGGTGGGCAACGACTACAACATCCCCGACGGTGCCGACGTGCACCTCAACCCGTATGTGGAGGCAGGTTCGTACTTCTTCGTGGCCAAAATCATCGCCGACGAGGTCCGCTACGAGGACGGCCGCGCGGTCTTGAGTCCGCTGCGGTTCCACTACGACACGGAGACCTTCAGCCTCCCCATCCGTCTCGGGCTCATCAGCGCCGAGGACCAGCAGGACCTCATCGTCTACACACTGGCCCAGAACCAGCGGTACCAGGTGGCCAACTACGACAACGTCACCATCCCCACGAACATCGACGTGCGCGAGGAAGCGCGCGAACAATTCGGCGCCTTCTACAACGCGCTCTTCGACCGCGTGACTGCCCGCAACCCCGGCGCAGTCGTGACGGAGTACTCCTGGAACGCAGCCACCTGCGACCCGTGCCCTGGCCCGACGCTGGACGGAAACGACATCGCGACGTTCGGTGGCGACGTGATCGGTGGTTCGGAGCAATGGGGCTGGGTTGTGACCCGGCTGCACGCCCGCTACGACGCCGGCAACGTCGGTGAGGACCTGGTGTTTGAGGCCGCACCTCCCATCGCTGGCGGGCGCGAGTTCCTCCAGGACGGCGGCGAGCTCGAAGAGGGCAGCCGACCGTCCGAGGTGAACAACTTCCAGGCGCGGTACGCGATTCGACACGAATGGGACGGCCCCATCGAGTGCGATGAGCCGCTGCGCGGCAATTGGGGCGGCCCTCCTGGCGACCCTTGGGGCAATAATGTGCAGGACGGCGCCACCAGCCCGAACACGTCGGGCGACGACTACCGCACCCAGAACGCGCCCATCGAGGAGCTCGTCACCGAGGAGATCCCCGAGGCAGGCGTGGTCCCCCGAACCCCCGGCAGCGGCTACACGCCCTACACCGGTCCCACTGCGCCGACGACAGATTCTGGTTGCGCAACCACGGCCGGCAAGAGCGGCATTGGCTTTGGCCTGTTCACGCTGCTGGCGGGGTTGTTCATCCTGCGCCGCAAGAACTCAGGAATCTGAGGGCGGCGGCAGAAAACCACGGCTGGAGTTGCTGCGCCTCTGGCACAGCCGGCAGACATTGAGCCCTCGCCCCCAAAGGCGGGGGCTTTGTCGTTCTGCCCTGACCGGCGCCCGCGGGCAGCGGCACGCCAGCGCCGTCAGGCACGGCACCGGGAGAAAAACGGAAAAAGATTCAAGAACGATCGGACCGCTCCCGATGAGCATCTGTTCGGGCCATCAGCGCCCCCCAAACCAGACTCATCCTGGAGGTTCCCATGGATCGGCATACCCACCGAAGTGGCGCAGTGCGCCCCGCAGCACGAGCCACGGATCGCTCGCGCCGCTTGCTCATGATCGCCGCCGCAGTCCTGATGACTGCCGCGGTCGTTCCCGCCGCCGCCAAGTCCAACACGTTGGGGCCGAGCACCGGCCACATCGAGTTTGACGACACGGGCAACCTGACCCTGGACCTCGGCTTCGGGGGTGCCACCTACGCCAACACCTGGACCTCCGCGGTCTTCCCGACCGCCACCGGCCCCTGCATGTGCGGCAAGGGTTCCATCGCCTTCATGGGCAACAGCAACGCCACCGCGTTCATCGGCTCCGCCACATCGCTCGGCGACATCGCCGCGCAGCTCAACAGCAGCAAGGAGATGCGGGCAGCCGTCGTGGACACCGGCCAGGGCTACAAGCTGGTCGTGGCCAACGCCTCCGGCAACCGCGGGCTCGACTCCTTTGACGACACCGGCAACCTGACCGTGCCCTCCGGCGTCGAGGAGGTTGTGGAGAAGGGGGTGTACCTCGGCGGCAACTGGGCGCCGGCGACCATGGTCGCCACGGCCGTCTCGACCCCCGTGCTGAGCCCCGGCTCGCAATCGGCGGCGGGCAGCGGCGATCTGTCCCTGCGCTACGGTTCCCACGCGACCACCGTCCGGGTCTCGCGCCGGATGAACCTCTACCACGTGGCAGCGGCCATCAACGCCGGTCGCTCGGTCTTCCACGCCGAGGTACAGCCGGCGCGCATCGGGGCTGTCCTGGTGGTCCACGCAATCGCCCCCGAGGGCCGCGCCCTGTACGGCTTTGACGACACCGGCTCCCTGACCATCCCCGGCGTCCACGTCGAGTTCGACGACACGGGCAACCTGACCATCTCCGGCGGATGGACCCACTTTGACGACACCGGCAACCTGACCATCTCCGGCGGCATCGTCAGCTTTGACGACACCGGCAACCTGACCGTACCGCGGGCCCAGGTCAGCTTTGACGACACCGGCAACCTGACGATTCCGGGCTTCGTGGACTTTGACGACACCGGCAACCTGACCATCGTGCTGCCAGGCCTGATGGGCTGAGCAAAAAACCCAAACAGAGGAATAGACACGGTCACGCCGGGCGTTCGCCCGGCGTGACGCGTTTCTTGATCAGTTCCCTGGTGCTGGCTGCCTGCGCAAGCCCAGTGGCCGCAGAGGATCTCCCGGATCGTGGGATCTGGCCGACGGCGACCGAGCAGCCCGCGCTGGAGATCCCCAAGTGGCTGGTGGATCGCGAGGCCGCGCTCGAGCGCCACGGGGACGGCGCCGTCGCGACCCTCCGGCTCGGCGGCCACCCGGTCAAAGCCTACGCCCTCCACAACGGCGCGCTGTCCAGCGACGCGACGCGCGAGCTTCAGGAGGCTCTCGGCGAGGTGCCCGCTGTGACGGCTGCCTCGTCGCGGCTCAGGGACGCCGATGGCGACGGAATCCACGACTCAGTGGACGTGGCGCGCGGGGCCCGAAAAACGGCCATCAACGGCGCCCGTTACCAGGAGGGTTATGAGCGGCTGGCCTACCCCGGCGGCGACGTCAGCCGGGAGATTGGCGTCTGCACGGACGTGGTCGTGCGCGCCATGAGGAACGCCGGGCTCGACCTTCAGGCCCTGCTGTACGAGGACATGAAGCGCAGACCTGGCGCCTACGGACTCGGCAAGAAGAAGCCAAATCGGCACATCGACCACCGCAGAGTCCGCCGGCAGATTGTCTGGTTCAAGAAGCATCTCAAGGCTCTGCCGACGCAGTTCGACAAAGCGGCTGCAGGCGACGATGTCTGGCTGCCGGGCGACATCGTCTTCCTCGACACCTTCCCCAACAAGCCGGGCCCTGACCATGTGGGAATCGTCTCCGACCGGACGACCGCGGACGGCACGCCGCTCGTGATCAACAACTGGACCTACGGCTACCATACACAGGACATGGAGCTGCTGGGCGGCATCCCGGTGACCCACCGGTTCCGCGTGGGACTGCGCCCCGGTCGGCGCAAGTGAAGCCCGTTCTCATCATGCTCCAGCTCCTGGTGGTCAGCACGCCATCGCCCGACGCCACCGACGGGACGCTGCAGCGCTACGAGCGCACCTCGCCGACGGCGACCTGGACGCCCGTGGGCAAGCCGATCGCCGTCAGTGTAGGGGCTGCGGGCCTCAAGACCGACAAACGCGAGGGTGACCGCGCCAGCCCCGCCGGCCTGTTCGCGCTCGGCCCTGTGGTGGTCACAGGCAACCCGAAAGATCTGCGCGCGCCTTACGTGCGCGCGCACGAGGGCTCGGTGTGCGTCGATGACCCCCAATCGGCGGCCTATGGCCTGATTACCGGGATCGACGCGTTCCCGAAGGCCGCCACCTGGCAATCCGCCGAGAACATGCAGATGTACCGTCGCGCGGTTGTCGTCGAGTACAACCGCCCGGCCAGGGCCGGACGAGGCTCGTGCATCTTCCTGCACGCGTGGAGCTACCCGGGGGAACCCACGCTCGGGTGCACGGCGATGTCCGCGGAGCACCTCCGGTCGGTGTCGGCCTGGCTCGACCCTGCCCGGACCCCGTTCCTGCTGCAGGGCGTCGCGCCGTCACCAGGATCGCTGCTCGCGTCGCTCCCCCCAACCCGCTGACCGTCCGCCGCCCGAGCGCCTTCAAAACACCCGCGTCCCCGTGGGTGTGAGCATCCCTTCGTTCTCGGGCCCCCGCCGCAAAGTGTGCGCAGGACGCCCGCAAACAGGGTGTTCTCTTGACTTCACCCGCTCTCGCTTGGTAAACGCGCGGCGCGACACTTCAGGCCACCCTGGTCTGAAAGACCTGTCCCTCGGAACCAAGACGCATGCCGAAAAGAATCTTCGACACTGCACCACGACTGACCGGAGCCCTCCTGGGGCTTGTCAGCGCGTGGCTGTTGGTGGGGTGTGAAGAAACACCGCGGAACATGCTGGACCCGGCCGGTGACTCGGCCGCCCTGTCCGCGACGTTCTTCAACAATCTGACGATCCTGCTGTCCTGCATCATGTTGCTGGTGGCGGCCATCTTTGTGTACTGCCTGGTGCGCTTCCGCGAGCGGAAGGGCGACACGTCAGAGCCCAAACAGGTCCACGGCAACATGGCCATGGAGATCGGCTGGACCATCGTGCCGACCCTCATCGTCATCGCGATCACCATCCCCACGCTCCAGGCCATCTTCGAGCTCGAAGCGGTGCCGGAGGGCGACAAGGTCGAGATCGAGGTCATCGGCAAGCAGTGGTGGTGGGAGTACGACTACATCAACGAGGGCTTCACCACTGCCAACGAGATGCACGTCGAAGTCGACACCGTGGTGCAGATCAACGTCACCAGCGCGGACGTGATTCACGCCTGGTGGGTCCCGCGCGTCAGTGGAAAGCGCGACGCGACTCCGGGCCGCATCTACCCGATGTACTTCACGCCGACCCTGGTGGGTGAGTTTGACGGACAGTGCGCCGAGCTATGCGGCGCCAGCCATGCCCTGATGGGCATCAAACTCTTCGTGCATCCCAAAGAGGGAAGCAACTCCTACGACGAGTGGGTCAAGAAGCAGAAGGCGGTGGCGGTCAAACCCAACACGGCCCAGGAAAAGAGAGGCCTGGCGCTCTTCAAGGAGAAGGGCTGCATCGCTTGTCACGTGATTCGTGGCGACGGTGAGACGGAGCTGATCCCCCGCAAAGCGCGCCTGGCGACGACCGGCCCCGACCTGACGCACGTCGGTTCGCGGACCACCATCGCTGCCGCGACACTCAAGAACACGCGCGAGAACCTGGTGCGGTGGATCGACGATCCGCTGGCCATCAAGGAAGAGGCCATCATGGCCAACCCGCGTTTCAACGCCAACTATGACGTGAGCAGGGAAGAGGCCGAGGACATCGCCGCCGTCAGGCCGCTGCCCTCAGGGCCGGCGCCGCGCAACTGAAGTTGCAGCCATTGGGCCATGTCATCCGTCGAGGTCACCAGCCCGCCCGCAGCCTGCATGATCGCGTCGGTCTTGGGCCGGACCTCGTACCAGCCATCGTCCTCACCCTGCCAAACATGACCCCAGGATAGTTC
>CALBXO010000924.1 GCA_937890335.1 uncultured Pseudomonadota bacterium
AGCGTGCCTTCGGGCAAGGAGATGCCGTCAAGTGGCGACGGCAACGACGTGAAAGAGCAGGCGGACGGCGACAAGGGCCGCGTCAGCGAGGGGGCGTCGGACGACATGTGCCCCGAGGGGCAGATGCGCAAGGGGGACGGGTGCGTGGCGGCGGGAACCTGCGAGGGGGACCTGGTGTACACCGACGCAAAGGGGTGCCAGCCGCTGCCGGAGTGCCCGGACAACGCGTCGTGCGGCCACCTCGGTCGCGACCTGATGTTGGCCAAAGAGGTGCCCGAGCTCGGTACGCGGTTGCTGATGACCGCGTGTGACGAGGGGAATGGGGGGGCATGCGGAGACCTCAGCTACGCGTACACCTACGGGTATGGGGTCCCCAAGGATCTGTCCAAGGCGCGCGACTCCGCGCAACGGGGCTGCGGCGAGGGCAACGGGCTGGCCTGCTACAACCTCGGCATACTTTATCGAGACGGGAAGGGGGTCGCGGAGAACCTGACCAAGGCCGCGGGGCTCTTCGAGCGGTCGTGTGCGGACGGGTGGGCCGACGGCTGCAACTCGCGCGGGATGGCGCTGTGGAAGGGGCGGGGTGTCCCGGCGGACGTGATCGCGTCGATGCCGCTGTTCGCCAAAGCGTGCGAAGGCGGCATCTCGTACGGGTGTTCGAACCTCGCTTCCATACTGGAGGGCGGGGAAGGTGTCCCGGCCGACCTGAAAAAGGCGCGGGTGATCTACACACGTGGGTGCAAGCTCGGGAGCGCATGGGGGTGCAACCAGCTCGGGACGTTGATGGACAAGGGCGAGGGTGGCCCGGCGGACTATCCCGGCGCGGTCGCGGCTTTCAGTCGCGGTTGCGAGGCCGGGCACACGCTGGCGTGTACGAATGTCGGCGTCATGCTGGAGTTTGGGCGTGGCGGGGACATCGACATCCCCCGCGCCAGGAAGTTCTACACGAGGGCGTGCGACGGCGGCAGCGGCACGGGGTGCGCGCGCCTTGGCTCGGTGGTGTTCGAGGGCAAGGATGGAGCCCCTGGGCAGCCGGCTGAGGGCGCGGCGTTGTTCCTGCGTGGCTGTTCGGACGTGTCGGGCAAGAGCGCGTGGGCCTGCAATGAGTACGCGGTCTTGCTGGACCATGGGAACGGTGTCGTGCAGGACTCGGCGCGTGCGCGCAGCATGTTCACGCGCGCATGCGAGAACGGCTACTCGCTGGCGTGTACCAACGCCGGACGCCTCTTCTTGCGCGGGCGCGGCGGCGAGGTGGACTATACGCGCGCTCGCCAGAGCTTCCTGCTTGGATGCGAGGCGGGCAACGCGGACGGCTGCCTTGAGCTCGGCGTCATCTACTTCAAGGGGCTTGGAACCCAGGCGAACCCGAACCGGGCCCTGGGGTTCTTTGAGGATGCGTGCAAGAGGGATGCGCCGCAGGCCTGCGTGAATGTGGCCCTGATCTACCGGGACGGGCGCGGCGTCACCGCGGACCCCGCCAAATCCAGCGCCGCTTGGAAGGCTGCCTGTGATCTGGGGCGGGAAGATGCGTGCTCCGAGCTCGGCGACAAGGACATCTATTGAGTGTCCTGGGCCTCGCTCGGTCCCCTCACGGTCGGCCGGATTAGAACCGTACGACCAGGGCAGAGCGCATCACGACGCCGCTCAGGTCCAGATCTCCAAAGCGAACCGGTTCCGTCTCCAAAGGACGGTCCTCCGGCTCCGGCTTCTTGTCCGGCTCCGGGCGGATGAGGTCGTTGAAACTGGACTCGGTGACTACGCGGTAGCCACCTTCCAGCATGAAGCCGAAGGTGAAATCGCCCATCGTCGAGCGCTTGCTGATCCCGAAGATACGGCGCACGATCTTCTTCGGTACGTGGAACTCGACCCCGACCAGGCCGTGGAAGACACCTGCGAACGCCTCGTCCTCGCGCCGCTCGTCACCGAAGTTTGCGCCGAGCTGGAGGTGGTAGAAACCGCCGCCCGCCTGCACGTAGGGGCTGAAGAAAGAGGCCACGTCGTACTCGTAGCGCGCATTGACGAGGAGTCCATCGATGTCGAGCGTCGTGTCGAGCCGGCCAAAGGTGTTGTCGCGCCGTACCCCCCAATCGTACTCCACACCCACCCAGAAGCCGGGGACGAAGGTGAAGTCGGCGCCCAGCTGGCCCATGGTCAGAAAGTTGTCGTCATCCAGGTAGTCGTAGCCGGTGTCCGTGACCGCGGAGTCGGACCCGCCGAGGGTGAACTTGAGGGACTCCGCACCCGCGGTGGCCGAGACCAACAGCGCGGCGGCGCAGACCAGCGCCATGATGAGATGCTTGTTCATCGGGGGTCCTCCAACTCGAAGAGGTCGTGGGCGGCGAACCCGTACAGGGTCGTGGCTTCGCCGCGGGATGGGCGGTCCAGGCGCATGATGGTGACCGCGCCGAGTTGCTGGCCGTGGTCGATGATGACGGAGTTGGTCTCCTTCACGACGCGGACGCTCTGCGCAGGGTGGTCGAGCTCGACGAGGCTCGGATGCCCGGTCTGCAGATCGATGAACGTGATGTAGGGCTGACCCGAGAGCACCGTCAGCAGAGTCTCCTCATTGGCGAATGTGTAGTCGCTGATGGTGGAGCTTACGTCCAGCGGTGTGACGAACCGGCGCTCCAGGTTGAGGATGGAGATGGCCCCCCCACCGGCGTGGAGGATGACCGCACGCGGCACGTCGCCGACGGCGTCCGTCATCCGGAAGTCGGTCAAACCGCGGTCCAGGTGCAGCGGCTTGATGGCGCGCGTGCGGCGGACCTCCACCGTCTCCAGCTCGACGAAGAGCAGTGAACGGCCGTTGCTGTCGTTGGCGTAGAGCAGCGCGAATTGCTCTGTGCGGTCCGTGTCGCTGTTGACGGCATCGTACAGCTGGATCGTGGTGACGTACTCTTCCAGCGGTACATGGACGGTGTCGCTGGTGGCCACGTCGATGACGGACAGGTCCTGGCTGCGCTGGTTGAGCGCCAGGAGCTTTCGGGCGCCCTGGCGGTCCCGGTAGACTTGGATGTCCACCGGCGTCCGGCCGGCTGTGAGCTGGTTGAGGCTCGGGGAGATGCGGGGGCGGTCCAGGGCATCCACGTCCTCGCCGGGAAGCAGGTTGAGGCCGATGATGTCGTCGCTGCCGCGGGTCAGGACAAACGCGAAGAAGTCGTCGTCGTCCGCCGGGTCGTCGTCGGTCCAGACGACCTTCAGCGGTACTGGAATGATGTCGGCGTTGCCCTGTGAGAACCGGACGACCTTTTCGTTGAGGTTGGGAGACTCGGGGTCAAACCCGTCGAGCTCCAGCAGCGTCACGTACCCCTCCGACATGATCATCGCCACGCGGCGCTCGACGCCGCGCATGGTGAACGACGGCGCGAACTCGACGCGGAACGGCCGGGAACCCAGGCTTCGCAACGGGATGAGTTGGGGGTTGGCTGCGCAGGTGTCATCGCCAGCGGGGCACGCCGGCCGACCCAGGTCCACAATGGCCATCTCGTTGTTGTTGCGCACGATGAGGTCCGACGTGGAGCCCGGCGCGAACCATGCGATGGCAAAGCGGCCGTCGTCGGAGAGATTCACTGCGGTGAAAGGGCTCCCGAGGTCGTAGTCCTCCCGCTGCGACGGGTTGGACGCCGTGAAGATCGTCAGGCTGGCCGCCTTGGGCGCCAGCGCGACAAGACGCGTCTTGTCCGGTGTGGGGAGCACGATGGTCGGGCGACCGGGCAGGGCCACCTGCGAGACCTTCCCGGTGTCGTGGAGAGTCTCAAGGAGGGTGACGTTGTGGGCCGCCTCAACGCGGTATGCCACGCCCTCGTCGTACTGGATGGGATCACTGACCTGCAGGAATTCGTCCCGCACGTCGCCCTGTGGTTCGCACAGATGTTCTTCGTCTGGGTCCGCCAGGCAGATGATGCCCTGGCAGCCAGCTGTGGTGAGCAGCAGCAGCGCCAACACAGCAGGGGCAGCGGCCTGAAGCCGTGCGCGTGGTTGTTTCATTTCGTAAGCCTCTACTCGATCTGACTGTTGAGTTCGTATCCGGTGACCGTGTTGGCCTGCCCGGTTTGAATGTCGATGAAGGTCATCCGGCCCACGGGGTGGCGCTGGCTGACGTAGACCCGCGGTCTGTCCTCGCTGGGCAGGAGGCCCAGGTGTTCCGGTGGCGATCCGAGCTGGTATTGCTCGACGCGGAAGGTGAACAGGTTCATCCGCTCCACGAGGCGCACGCCTTGCGACTCCTCCTCCAACACGAGGAACATCCACTCGTCGTCGTCGCTGAACACGAACTCGCCGGGCCGCGTCGAGGTCGTCTGCAGCTTGCTGAAGCCGGTCCGGAGATCCAGCACGGTGTACGCGTAGGTTCCGGCGAGGAACACGTCCGCGGGGGCCTGGGAGCGGGGCTCGGCGTCGATGCCGTGAAACAGGACAGCGCGGGTGCCGCTGGGGTTCAACTGCACGCCTTCCAGGCGTTTGCGGACGTCCCATACCATCTGGCCGCCCGACGCGATGTTCAGGCGCGTCACGCGAGGGTCGGCCTCGGCGACACTGTAGAGGAGCGCGAGGTCGGCCTCGTAATCCAGCGAGGCGAGCCCGACCGGTCCGTCTGTGATGTCGATGATGCGGGGCTCGGCGTCCAGATCGGTGAGATCCAGGATGGCCACGGCGCGGGCGTCCTTCATGACAGCGATCGCGCGCTGGCTATCGGGATAGATGTCCAGGTCCGTGGGGACGCCAGGCAGCGGAATGTGCCCCAGCTCACCTGTCGGCAGCGTGACCAGGTTGATGCCCGATAGCACGGTGCTGCGCACCAGGGCCAGCGTACCGTCTGCGGTAACTTCGACCTCGCGGTCGACGGCTTGCGCGTCCTCAAACGGGTCTTCGGAGACGGGCAGCGGGCGTTGGCTGATGTCCGATTGCACGCCAGCAAGCTCAATGACGCTGATGCCGTCTTCGGTCACCACGTACGCAAACTCTCCCTCGTCATCGAATTCGATCTCCAGGACGTGGAACCCGACGGCGACGTTGTAGACCGCCTCCTCGCCCTCCGTGAGGCGGACGACGTTCACGTCTTGGAAACGGCCCACATCCGGGACGGTCGGGGCGTCGGGCTGGTTGGACGCGTAGTCCAGGTAGGCGAGCGCGTGTACGCCACCGGGTGCCATCACCAGCTGGTTGAATCCCTCCCGGATGGGCAGGCTGACCACGTCGTCGCGCTCGGCGGTGGCGTGAATGATCGAGACGTCGCTGGAGCCCTCGTTGAGGGCGACGGCAGTGTTGGAATCGCGCCAGGTGCGCACGACCGTGGGGCGGTCGCCGACCTCAATGCTGGTGATCTCCAGGGAGCCGCCGTCGATCTTCGCCACGGTGTCCAGGTCACGGTTGGCGACGAAGACGTAGTTGCGACTCGGCTGCGGACGCTGGAAATTGAAGCGCTCTTC
>CALBXO010000925.1 GCA_937890335.1 uncultured Pseudomonadota bacterium
GCCAAAGGGCAGTCCAAGTACGCCGCTTGCTACGCCGGCAACGTCAAATCCAACCCATTCACCCAGGTCGGCCGGGGCATCTACAGCCTCGAGGTCGACAAGAAGGGGAAGGTCACCAAGGTCGAGCGACTTCACTCGGACATCGAGGACAAGAAGGTCCAAGGGTGCGTCGAGAAGGCCCTCAAGGGCGCGAAGTTCAGCGAGGCGGCGGGCGACGATGCGTCCGTGACCGTGACTCTGGAGTTCGGATTCCTGGACCGCTGAAGCGCCCTCTGGGAAGCCCCCGCCCGTTCCGGTCGCCCTGCGCGGCCTCCCCCGTGCCCGCGAGAATGACATGTCCGGCCCGCGCGAAGTGAAGGCTCATCGCGGCGCAACGCTGCGCTGCAAGGGATGGATACAGGAAGCGGTCCTGCGCATGCTCGAGAACAATCTCGATCCGGATGTCGCCGAGGACCCGATGCGTCTCATCGTCTACGGCGGTTCCGGGCGCGCCGCGCGCTCCTGGGAGGCGTTTGACGCCATCGTCGCCACGCTCAAACGACTGGAGTCCGACGAGACGCTCATCGTGCAGTCCGGCAAGCCCGTGGCCGTGTTCAAGAGCCACGCGGACGCGCCGAGGGTCCTGATTGCCAACAGCCTCCTGGTGCCCCGCTGGGCCGATTGGGAGACGTTCCGGACACTGGAGGCCCAGGGCCTGACCATGTTTGGTCAGATGACCGCCGGAAGTTGGATCTACATCGGCACGCAGGGGATTCTCCAAGGCACCTACGAGACCTTCGTCGCCGCCGGAGACCAGCGGTTTGAGGGCGACCTCACGAACCGGTGGATTCTCTCCGCAGGTCTGGGCGGAATGGGCGGCGCGCAGCCGCTGGCAGCGACCATGGCCGGCGCGTCCTTCCTGGGAATCGATGTCGACCCGGCGCGAATCGAGAAGCGGATCGCGACGAGGTACCTCGACCGAATGACGCACGACCTGGACGAGGCGCTCGGCTGGGTGAACCAGGCGGTTGCGAAGCGCGAGGCGCTGTCGGTGGGCCTCGTGGGCAACGCCGCCGACGTCTACCCGGAGATTCTGAGGCGGGGCATCGTGCCCGACATGGTCACGGACCAGACCTCCGCCCACGATCCGCTCGACGGCTACGTGCCCGCCGGCATCTCCCTGGACGAGGCGCTTGCGCTGCGCAGCAGTGACCCGGACGAGTACCAGCGTCGGTCGTTGGCCACGATGACGACCCATGTGGAGGCGATGGTCGGGTTTCTCGATGCCGGCTCAGTCGTCTTCGACTACGGCAACAACATCCGCCAGGGCGCAGCGGATCAGGGCTACGAGCGGGCCTTCGATTTCCCCGGATTTACCCCGGCGTTCATTCGCCCGCTGTTCTGCGAGGGCAAGGGTCCGTTCCGTTGGGTCGCGCTCAGCGGCGATCCCGCCGACATCCACAGGACCGACCGCGCGGTACTGGAGACGTTTCCGGAGAACGCAGCCCTCTGCCACTGGATCCGCGAGGCGCAGGAGAAGGTCGCGTTCCAGGGGCTGCCGGCGCGTATCTGCTGGCTGGGCTACGGCGAGCGCGAGAAGCTCGGGCTGGTCTTCAACGAGCTGGTGCGGACCGGCGAGGTCAGCGCTCCCATTGTCATCGGACGCGACCACCTGGACTCGGGGAGCGTGGCGAGCCCCAACCGCGAGACCGAGGCCATGAAGGATGGCTCGGACGCCATCGCCGATTGGCCGATCCTCAACGCGATGATCAACGCGGTGAACGGCGCGAGCTGGGTCTCCGTCCACCACGGCGGCGGCGTCGGCATCGGCTACTCGATCCACGCGGGAATGGTGATCGTCGCCGACGGCACACCGCAGGCCGCTGTCCGTCTGTCGCGGGTGCTGCGCTCCGACCCTGGCATGGGCGTGGCACGGCACGTCGACGCCGGCTACGACGAGGCGCTCGACTTCGCGGCGGGCACCGACGTAGACATCCCCATGAGGAAGAGATGACCGCAGGATTCCAGGTTTCGGACGGTCCGCTCCTCCTGCAGGCGCGACAGGTACTCACGATGGTGCCGCGCTCGGACGCCATCCGCAATCCGCCCCCGAAGGGCGATCTGAACGCGCTGCGCGACCGCGACGCAGACATCGTGGGCCTTCGCGAGAACGCTGTCGTCCACGTGGAGGGCGGGCGAATCCGCTCCATCGGGCCCATGGGCGACGTGGCCAAGAAGGTGCGCAACCGAGCGACCGTCGTGGAGTGCGGCGTGGTGGTCCCCGGGTTCATCGACTGCCACACCCACACGGTCTTCGCCGGATCGCGCCACGACGAGTTCACGCTGCGCAATCTGGGCGCCGACTACCTGGACATTTTGGAAGCTGGGGGCGGAATTCACAGCACCGTAGAAGCCACCCGCGCGGCCAAGAAGCGGACGCTGGCGGCCACGTTGGTGCAGCGGTGCTACGAAGCCACGCGCCGCGGCATCACGACCATGGAGGTCAAGAGCGGCTACGGGCTCGCATTGGACCACGAGCTCAAACAACTGCGCGCCATCGAGATGGCGCGCCCGGAGGTCCTGGTCGATCTCGAATCGACCTTCCTCGGCGCCCACGTCGTGCCCACCTCGCACACGGACCGGCGGGAAGACTACATCGCGAGCGTCATCGACGAGATGATTCCGAAGGTCGCGGAGCTCGGTCTGGCGCGCTTCGTCGACGTATTCTGCGACAAGGGCGCCTTTGACTCGGACGAGGCGCGCCGAATTCTCCGCGCCGGGATGGATCACGGGATGATTCCTCGCCTCCACGCCGACGAGCTCACCCACGCGGGCGCGGCCGAGCTCGCCGCCGAGCTCGGTGCGGCCAGCGCGGACCACCTGGAATACGTCTCCGACGCCGCTGTGGCCGCCATGGCCGCCGCGGGGACCGTGGCCGTGCTTCTGCCCGGCGTGAATCTCTTCCTCGGGCTGGAGCGCTATGCGCCCGCGCGGGCGCTCCTCTCCGGTGGAGTCGACGTGGCGCTGGCCACCGACTTCAACCCTGGGACCTCGCCCACCCAGGATCTGGGCCTCATCCTGACTCTCGCCTGCACCGGCTACGGCATGACCCCTGGGGAGGCGCTCCTCGGTGTCACGGCGTCCGCGGCCCGCGCGCTGCGGCTCGAGGACAGGGGCACATTGGCCGTCGGCAAGCGCGCCGATGTCACGGTCCTCGGTGTGGACGACTACTGGCAACTCCCGTATCTTGCGGGTCGCAGTCACGTCGAGGGTGTGATCCGGGCCGGCGAGCTTGTCTACTGGGTCTCCGGAGACGAGATCGAAGCCTGACCCGCGCGGCTGCCAGCGAAAGGGCATCCATGCAACAGGTCACCTATCCAACGCTCCCCAAGGTCCCCGCCGAGAAGTACCTCGACCGGTCCTTGGCACTCCTACGAAAGATCAAGCACGAGGGACTCGACACGCGGAAACTACGGCGCTGGGTGCGCTCGGAGGGCTTCTACGACAAGCCTACCTTTGGGGACCTGCTCGAGTTTCTTGATGTGCGCACCGTCGGGACTGGGTTCGAAGTCGCTGGTGTCGGCGAGCGGCTCCTGTCCGCGGTCGGCCTGGACGAACAGCAGGACGTGCTCTTCGAGCACCTGGCCCAGCGCAATGAGATCCTCACGAAGTACGTCTTTGACGCCCTGACCGAGCGCCTCTATTCCACAAGTGAGCTCTACCGGATGCTCACAAGCTACGTGTATCCCGGTAAGTTCATCGACTTGCCGCAGTTTCAGACGTGGCTCAATTGGATTGCCGCCACTGGGCGCTGCCGGGTACTGGGAATCCGGTGGGCACAGGGATCGCGCTACGAAGACAGCGCTGGGTACATCGCCGGCATCGACGTCGACGACATCCTCGACGAGGAGGCGGAAGCGGCCCTGCTCGGTGGTGGGGACGCGGCCGCCGCCCCCGCGGCGTCGCAGAGCCCTGCAGCCTCTGCCAGCGCAGCCGCTGACCCTGCGCAGGTTGAGGCGTCGGGCGAGCCTGACGAGGAGCCCAGCGACGCAGCGGACGCGTCCCCCAGCGTGGGCTGGGAGCCGCCGGGGGACGACGAGCTCTTCGAAGAGGAGCCAGCCCTGCGCACAATCGCCGGCATGGGCATCGCCCCGGAGATGGTGCCGCAGGCCCCCACGGCGTCAGCACCCGTAACCCACTTGGGGTTTGCGCCTGCCGTGTTCGAAGCCCGACTGCTCGATCCCGCACCACAGCTGGCTGCGCTCGCCGCCGGCGTGCCGCTGTCCCGCGTGCGCGAGGCGCTTCATGGGGACGACCCGGCGTCGGCGACCGCGATCTTCGACGCGCTCTCACCCGCGCCTGAACAGGTGGCCCAGAACGTCAGCGAGCTGTTGAGGTGGTGGAGCGACGTGAGCGACAGGCCTGCGGTTCGCGCCGATCAACACGGTCTGATGCCCTTTGCCGAGGGCGGTTGGGCCGACGGTACACGCGGTCGGTTTCTGTTCCGCCTGGCTTGCCTCGCCGTAAACATCTGCCGGCGCGAGGACGGTGACACCGCGTTTGGCGTCCTCGATCAGGCCGGATTTTTCGGCAACCTCTACGACAAGCCAGGCAGCGTCGAGCAGCTGGTGGACGAGCTGTTCGAGCAGGGGCTCGGCGCCCGCGCAGACCTGTTCGAGAACCTACACATCTACGTGCTTCTGGCGCGCAGCCTGCGCGGTACGGAGGAGTTCTGTGCCGCGCTGGCCGACCTGGGCACCGAGGAGGTCCTCTCCAACCTCTGGCAACGGCTGGCCGCCTACCAGCTGGACGCCGAGTGCCTCTGGATCGCCCGCGAGCTGAGCATGTTCGGCCTGCTGCGCCAGGACGAGCTGCGCGCACTCCGCGTCGTCCCGACCCAGAGCGCGCGAGACGCAGCGTTTCGCCTCGGGCTGCTTCCCACCGCGCGCGCCTCGTCTCTCCCGGCGCTCATCGCCCAGTCCAGAGCCCTCACGACACTCCTGTCCCCCGAACTTGAGGGCCCCCTTGTCGCCCTCTGGCGCGCCTACGGCGACCGCCCGCCGCGCAGGTTCTGGACCCGGTGAGCCCGACGGGCACCAGCGCGGGCAAAGGGCGCCCCACCCATCACCTCCTCGTGATCTCGGACATCCACGTCGGCGAGTACGTCAAAGACGTGGATCGCATCGGCTACATCAAGGGCTTCTCCAGGCAGGACGAGAGCCTGTGCGCGTTCCTCGAGTACCACCAGACCCGGTGGATTGATGGCGTGCCGTGGCGGCTGGTCATCAATGGAGATTTCATCGACTTCATCGCTGTCACCATGCGCCCCGGCGAGTCCGTCCTGCAGAGCAAACCGGGCCTGTCGCTCAGCGAAGACGAAGGGCGTTGGGGTCTGGACAGCTCGGAGGAGAAGGCGGTCTGGAAGCTCGACCGGATCGCCGATCGCCACCGCATGCTCTTCACGTACCTGGCCGACTTCATCGGCCATGGCAACCGTGTCGACCTCCTCTACGGCAACCACGACGTCGAGTTCTGGTGGCCCGCGGTGCACGACTGCTTCCGCGAACACCTGCGCTCCGTGTACTTCGGCGGCGAGGCCGTCAGCGGCGTGAGCGAACAGGAGTTTGTGGACCGCGTGCAATTTCACCCCTGGTTCATGTACGAGCCGGGCCGCTACTACATCGAGCACGGCAACCAATACGATGACTTTTCGTCGTTCGAGTTCCGCCTCAGTCCGCTGGCACCCTACGACAACAAGCAGCTGGCCATGCCCGTCAGCCACATGGCGATCCGGTACTTCGTCAACCAATACAAAGGGTTCCGCAGCCACAACAAGGACAACTGGACGGTCAGGGACTACGCGCGCTGGATGCGCAAACAGGGCCTGGACAACATGCGGGAGGTCTTTCGCCTCTACATCGGCTTCACCTCCCAGATGCTGACCTACGCCAGTGAGACCAGAGCGGCCGACGACGAGCAATTGCGCGCCACGCACATGGCCACGCTTGCGGACGTGGCGCAGCGATACCGGATGCCGCTCGAGACCGCCCAGGCCATTGATCGCATGCGAGGCGAGCCCATCACGGAGTCGTTTGGGCGCACCTTCCAGACCATCGGAATCGACCGGCAGCTCCTTGTGCTCTTCTGGTTCCTGGTCGCGGTGGCGGTGTTCATGATCCCCTTTGGCTGGGCCTGGACGCTGGGCCTGTGGGCGGCCGTGGGTGCGCTCGGGGCGCTGAGCTACAAGCTCTGGCCCTGGGTCCGAGAGCGCTACCTTGGCGGCAACGTCGTCACCCATGTCGCGCCCAAGGTGGACGACGCGGCGCGGCGAATCGCGGAGGTCCTGGACGTGCGGTACATCATGTTTGGGCACACCCACAAACCCCGCGTGAACCGCGTCCGTCAAAACCCTCCATGCTGGTATCTCAACAGTGGCTCCTGGCTGTCTCCGCGGGCGCGCGAGCGCCATGGCGCGTCGGATCTTTGTCCCAGCCGGTTGACGTTCATCGTATACCGCGACGGTACTGTGCCGGACGCTCGCTTGTTTCGTTGGTGTGCTCGGGATGCGCGCCCCGTGGCGTTTGATCCGCGCATCGCGAGCCAGGATCTGGACCCGGAGCAGGTGGAGCTCGCAACCGCGCTGGACAGTCTGGAGGCGGAGGTTCCGCCGCCCAGCCGAGACGAGCCGCGAAGGAGAGTACGATGAACCCAGGCCTCCTACATCCCAACCCGCAAGAGCGGATGGCCACGGTCCGCACCCTCGCCGCAACCCTGCCGGCCGACGAGCTGCTCGGCCAACTCGCACCGGGCCTCGCGGATCAACATCGCGAGGTCAGGGCTTTGGTCGCCACCCTCCTCGCAGAGGCCGCCACGTCGTCTCCTGCGCTGTTGGGTGAGCTTGCAGACCTCGCGTCCGCTGTGCCGCAGGAGGGTCCGCAGGCTCTGCGGCAGCGGGTCGCCGCCCTGCACGCGCTCCAGTTGGTCGGGATGCGAGGCCCCGAGGACGGGGAAGACCTCGCGCGCGCCCGGTCTGCGTGCGCGCAGGCGCTGGCACATGAGTCGGGCCACGTGCGCTTCCAAGCCATCTCCGCGCTGCGACGCCTGGGAGTCGATGCCGAGCAGCTGCCCACGGTTCGTGCGCTGCTCACAGACGGCGACCGGGAGGTGGTGTCCCTCGCCGCCGAGGTCCTCGCCCTGGCCGGGGACCAGGAGGCCAGCGGTCGGCTCGCAGAGGCTGCCGCATCCCTGCGCGGGGAGGGACGTTCCCGAGCCATTCTGGCGCTGGCCCAGCTCGCGGTAGCGGGGGGACAGCCCCACCCTGAGATTGTGGACGAGTTGGTGGGCATGACCCGAGACGTCGCCCACGGTCTGACCGCGATTGAGCTCCTGGTCCAGCTCGACCCGAAGGCTGCGGTTCCGGCGCTGGAGCGGGCCGCCGCGGGATGGCTGGTCCACAGATTGTTGCGGGTGGCCGCGTGTGCCGGGTTGGCCAGGCTGGGCGTCGAGGGCGGACTCAAAGGCCTACGGGAGTGGGCGGGGTCGCGCCACCGGGACGCGCGCGGCTTCGCCCTTGAGAAGCTGGGCACCGTCGGCGACGCCGACGACCTGGCCGCGGTCGCGGCGGTCGCAACAGACAGAAATGACTACCACAGTGATACCGCCGTGATCTCGCTGGCTGCCCGCGCTGACGACTTCCGCGACACTCTGCTCGCGTGCGCACAGGACCCCCGGCCTGAGGTACGCGCGGAAGTGGCGCGCGTGCTCGCGCATCACGCCTGGGGGGCAGAGGCACTTGCCAAACTGTCCCGGGATGACGACACCGAGGTCCGCGATGCCGCGGTCGGCGCTGACGGCGACGCCGCGCACCACGCCAGGGACTGACATGCGATTGATCGACACCCATGCCCATCTCGACTTTGACCGGTTCCAGGAGGACCTGGACGACATCCTGGCGCGCGCCAAGGACGCGGGTCTCATCCAGATTGTGACCATCGGCGCCAGCTCCGGCATGGAGTCCAACCACCGGGCGTTGGCCCTCGCCGATCGTTTTGACCACGTCTTCGCCACCGTCGGCGTGCACCCCCACGATGCCAAGATCGTCGACCTGGAGGCGGTGCGCGCGATCGACGTCCTGGCCGACCACGCCAAGGTCGTCGCCATCGGCGAAACCGGCCTCGACTACCACTACGACAACTCGCCGCGAGACGAACAGCGCCAGGCCTTTGCCTGGTTCATCGCGCTGGCCCGCAAGCGCAAGCTGCCCGTGATCGTGCACACGCGCGACGCGGATGAGGACACGATCTCAATCCTCACGGAGGAGGGCGCTGACGAGGTCGGTGGGATCATCCACTGCTTCTCCAGCGGGCCCTGGCTCGCCGAGCGCGCGCTGGATCTCGGTTTCCACCTGAGCTTCAGCGGCATCGTGACGTTCAAGAAGGCCCTGGAGATCCAGGAGGTGGCCAGGACCGCGCCCCTGGATCGCATCCTCGTGGAGACCGACGCGCCGTTCCTGGCGCCGATGCCGTACCGGGGCAAGCGCAACGAGCCCAGCTACGTCGCCCACACGGCGCGTTTCATCGCGGGGCTCAGGGGCATGGACGAGGACGAGTTTGCCGAGGCGACGACGCGCAACGCGCAGCGGCTCTACGGCTTGCCCCTCATTCCCTGACGAAGCATGGCCTGTCCCTCCTCGGTGAACTCGGCCCAGAGGGTCTTCTCACGCTCGGGGAAGCCGGCAAACCGCGCACATTTCTCGCCATCTGTGTAGAGCCGCCGCACGCGGTCCGGGTCCATGAACCGGCCCAGAGGACCGCGTTCCAGGTCCCGAATATCGGACAGATATACTTTGTTGTAGAGCGCGCCTCGCACGTAGACCCAGACGTGCCGGGAACCCCGATCGGCCGTGCTGCGCGCGGCCTCAGGCTGGCTCAACAATTCGGCGAGGTCCTGGCTCACCTTGCCGAACATCTCTTCGACAAAGGTTTGGTCCCCCGAGACTTCCACAGTCACACCGGGGAGAGCGAGCCGAAAGCGGGTGGTCGAGTCTGACATCAAAGTGATTGTGCGCCCCGGCGCCGAGACGGGCAAGCTCTGGCCGCAGGATGCTGCGCCGAGTTACTGTCTTGCCGGCTCCGCCCACGTGTTTCACTTGTCACCGGACACCACGCCCGCCACCGGGGATCATCGACTTGAAACCTAGACTCTTCGACATCGTCGGGGTCGTCGCCGTCCTCGCCTTCGTGGGGTGGGTGGTCCACCTGGCCACGGCGGACGCGGGCCTGTTGGCCGACGCGGAACGGTTTGAGCTCAGCGACGAGGACCGCGCCGCCGGGTGGCGCCCCGGCACCGAGTGGCAGGGCATCTACCTCAAGGAACAGAAGGTCGGCTACATCCGCCTGGACAAGTGGAAGGACGGGGACCTCTACCGCATGCGCAGCGACATGGTGCTCCACCTGACGGTGATGAAGAGCCGGCAGCGCATCCAGACCAAGCTCAACGCCTCCATGGACCACCGGTTTGTCATGCGCGACTTCGACATGACGATCGCCAGCGGCCCCGCCGACATCGACATCCGCGGCAAGGTCGTGGCCGGAAACAAGGTGGAGGTAGAGATCCGCAGCGCGGGCGATGTGCAGACCCAGACGGTGCAGCTCAAAGAGGAGCCGCGCATGCAGTTCTCCCTCAAGGCGCTGCTGGCCAGGAAGGACCTGGCGCCCGGCGACAAGCTCGCGCTGAGTTTCTTCGATCCCGCCTCCATGTCCGAGCGTGAGATTGTCATCGAGTACAAGGGGCGCAGCAAAGAGCGCTACCTGGAGACCGACGTGGAGGCGTTTCACTTTGTGCAGAACTTCGGAGGGGTCCCGCTCGACGTGTACGTCAACCAGATAGGCGAGGTGCTCAAGGAGCAGCTGCCCATGGGCCTTGTCGGCGTGCGCGAGACCGGCGTGGAGGCGCGCTACGGCGTCACCACCGGGACCGTGGCGCCCGCCGAAGACGTCATCGACGCGGTGTCGGTCCGCCCCAAGGACGGGCGCTTTCCCATCAAAGACCGCCGCGTCGCTGTGCGCCTGTCCGGCCTCAACTTCGACGGACTGCACCTGGACGGGGGCAGGCAGAAGTGGGCGCCCGTCGCCGACGCGACCTCCGGCGTGCTGCAGATCGAGCTCGACGACCTCAGCCGCCTGCGCACCCACACCATCGCGGACGCGGTCCAGGACGAGTACACCCAGCCTGAGCCCATGATCCAGTCGCAGAACCGCCTCATCCGTGAGCAGGCGCGGCGCATCGTCGGCGACGAGACCTCCGTCATCGCTGCGGCCGAGAAGGTGTCCGAGTGGGCGTTCAAGAAGATCGACAAGGAGAACGTGATTGGTATCCCGAGCGCCGTGGAGACCCTCCAGAACCTCCGCGGCGACTGCAACGAGCACACGACGCTGGTGGTGGGCCTGCTGCGCAGCGTCGGGATTCCGGCGCGCCCGGCCATTGGCGTCGCGTATCTGGACGACCGACACCGGTTCTTCTACCACGCGTGGGTGGAGGTCCGGGCGGGCGAACAATGGGTCGCCATCGACCCGACTTTTGGTCAGAACGAGGCGGCTGACATCGGCCACATCCGCTTTGTGACCGGCGGCCTGGCTGAACAGGTCGAGATGTTCCGCGTCATTGGCCAGCTGCAGATCGAGGTGGTGAACCCATGACGACCCAGACAACACCCATGGTCCAGACCCGTGGGCTGCGGAAACAATACGGCGGCTTCACTGCGGTGCACGGCCTGGACCTCGAGGTCATGCCCGGCGAAGTCTTCGGCTTCCTTGGACCCAACGGAGCCGGCAAGACCACGAGCCTGCGCATGATCACCGGGCTTCTGGCGCCGAGCGCCGGGGAGGTCCTCATCCACGGCTGCTCGTTGGCCAAAGACCCCCTCACGGCCAAAGCCTGGATGAGCTTCATCCCGGACCGCCCGTACATCTACGAGAAGCTCACGGCCATCGAGTTCCTCCGCTTCTGCGGCGGACTCTACGGGATGAAGAAGTCCGAGTGCGCGCGCCGCATTGAAGAGCTGCTGAGCCTGTTCGACCTCGCGCAGTGGGGCGGCTCCCTGGTGGAGAATTTTTCCCACGGCATGAAGCAGCGCCTCGTGGTCGCGTCGGCGCTTCTGCCGCGCCCCAAGCTGCTCGTCGTCGATGAGCCCATGGTCGGCCTGGACCCCCGCGGGGCGCGCTTGATCAAACAGATCTTCCGCCAGATCTGCAGCGACTCCGGCATGACCGTCTTCCTGAGCACCCACTCGCTGGATGTCGCCGAGGAGCTGTGCGACCGCATCGCGATCATGCACCACGGCCAGGTCGTTCGGGAGGGAACGCTGGCGAGCCTGCGCAGTGACCTCGACCAGCCCGGCGAGCGGCTGGAAGAGATCTTTCTGCAGATCACGGCGGAGGAGGACGGCAACGACTCGGTGAGCGACGAGGCCCTCATCCGCGACATCACCACGGCGGGGGGGGCCGGATGACCTGGGTCCATCTCCTGTCCCCGAAGATCCGCATCCTTCTCAACGCGCCCAAGGCCGAGGAGACGAGCCCGTCGAAGATCGCGGGTTTCCTGCTGCTCGGTGTCGCCGTGTGGGTGGGGCTGTACTTTGGCGCGGAGTGGTTCCTGGCCAAGTGCCTGGCGGTCGAGCCCATCGGTGAATTGCTGGTCGACAAGCTGATCGACATGGCGCTGCTGGTGATCTTCAGCATTCTCGTCTTCTCCAACGTCATCACCGCCTTCTCGACGTTTTACCTGGCCGACGATCTGCGGCTGCTCATGACCAAGCCGCTGCCGCGCGATGGCCTCTACACGGCGCGGCTGATCGAGACCTGCGCGATCAGCGGGTGGATGCCGCTCCTGTTCGGACTGCCCATCTTCGTGGCCGCCGGCGTCTTGTTCGGGGCGGGCGTCAGTTACTACCTGATCCTCGCGGCGGTCCTCGTGGGGATGACGATCATCCCAGCGGCGATCGCGGTGCTCCTCACCCTCCTGTTCACCAACATCCTCCCCGCGCAACGCACGCGCGAGGTGTTCCTGTTCCTCGGCGTGCTCCTCTGTGTGGGCGTTTTCATTCTGATCCGCG
>CALBXO010000926.1 GCA_937890335.1 uncultured Pseudomonadota bacterium
TGTCGCTGTTCTCGGGCAAGAGCTCGCCCGAGCAGCAGCCGTCGCGGAAGTTCTGCGTGAAGGTGATGAAACCGTTGGAGGACACCTGGAGGGACCCGATGGTGTCGCCGAAGAAGGTCCACTCAAACGGAATCGTGATCTGGGCAGACAGCTGATCATCGTCGGTGACGGCGACGCGACCGCCCGGCTCGCGGAAGTTTGGTGGAATGGCGCGCGCCTCGGCCACATCCTCGTCCGCGCCCCCGCCGCCGTCGCAGTCGGACTCATCAGCGCAGCCCGTGACCTCGCCACAGGCGCCACCCTCGCAGACCAGCTCGCCTTCGCAGTCCGTGTCGCGCAGGCACTCGTTGGGGTTCTCCACACACTGGCCGTTGTCGCAGGACTCGCCGGGCCGACAATCGCGGTCCAGGACGCATTCCGGCTCGACGCACTGGCCGTCGATGCACTGCTCCAGTCCGCCACAGTCGTTGTCGCCCAGGCACTCGTCGGACTGACAGACGCCGCCTACACAGTCGGACGTGACCAGGCACGGGATGTCCTGGAGGTCGCATTGTTGGACGCAGTCAAACCGGTTGCGGCACTCGACCTCCTGGCACGCACCCTCGATGCAGACCTGGCCATTGAGGCAATCGTCGTCGGAGTCGCACCCGGCAGGTTCGCACTGCCCCTCGATGCACTCCTCGCCCGGCGGGCAATCCCGGTTGCGCCGACACTCCGGCGCCTCGACACACTGGTTGGCGACGCAGATCTCGTCGTCGCGACAGTCTCGGTTGCGCTCGCACTCCACGCCCTGGACGCACTGGCCGCCAACGCAGACTTCGCCGTCCTGACAATCGGAATTGATCCGGCAGCCGGGGTCCAGCGGCTCACAGAAACCGAGGTTGCACTCAAACCCGTCCGGACAGTCCACATCGCGCTCGCACTCGGGGTCCGGGATGACAAAGCACGCGCCGCCAATGCACGCCTGGTTGGGCGGACAATCCTCGTCGCCGAGGCAGCCACCGGGGTTCTGGCACTCAAAGTTGATGCATTGCGTGGGCGGCGGGCACTCGTTGTCGTTGCGGCAGAACAGCGGCGGAATGCAGCGTCCTGCGGCGCAGGTGAAATCGTCGTTGCAGTCCTCATCGGTCTCGCAGACGAACGGCTCGCAGAACCCGAACTCACAGCGCTCGTCGTCGGCGCAGTCTTCATCGCGGGCGCAGTTGGGCGCCGCGATGCACACGCCGCCGCTGCACACGCGCCCGTCGCCACAGTCGTCGTCGTTGCGGCACCGGTTCAGGTTGGTGCACTGGTCGCCCACGCAGACCTGCCCCTGCGGACAGTCCTGGTTGTTGCGGCACTCGATGTCGTCAACGCATGCGCCGGCGAAGATGTCGCAGATCTGGCCGTCGGGACACTCGTTGTCGTTGCGGCACTCCGGCGCGCTGATGCAGGCACCCCCGACACACTCGGCGTTCGGACCACAGTCCGCGTCGGTTCGGCACTCGCCTTCAAAGAAGCAGCGACCGTCGATGCACGCCTCGCCCGGACCGCAGTCAAAGTCACCACGGCACTCGGGCGGAATCTCAACGCATTGGAGGTCGACGCAGTCCTGTCCCTGGGGACAATCGCCGCTGTCGCGGCAACCGGCCTGGCAAGATTGGCCCAGGCAGATGCGCCCGGGCCCGCAGTCGGCGTCGCGCAGGCACCCGGGCGGCGGGCGGCACAGCGTGTTCTCGCAGACAAAACCATTCACGCAATCTGTGTCTTCGCGGCAACCAAAGCGACAGTTTCCACCGTCGCAGATATTGCCCGGGTTGCAGTCGTCGTCGGAGCGACAGATCCGCGGATCGGGCAGACAGACGGTGGCGCGGCACACCTCGCCGTCGTCGCAATCCTGCGCACTCCTGCACCCGGCCCGGCACTCTCCTACCTCGCAGATCTCGCCGTCGTCGCACTCGCCGTCGTCCACGCAGTCCTCAAACCGCGGCACACAGCTGAAGTTCTCGCACCGCTCGTCCCGGCCACAGTCCAGGTCGTTGCGGCACTCGCCGGTGAACACGCATTGCCCGTCGAGGCACGACTGGCCCGGCGCGCAATCAAAGTCGCGACGGCACTCCGGCGGCGGGTCCACGCACTGGTTTCGGCGGCACACCAGGTCACCGGGACAGTCCGCGTTATCCTGGCACTCGGGATTGAAGACACAGGACCCAAAATCACAGCGGAAACCATTGGGGCACTCGTCGTCGACCCGGCACTCGGGCGCGGGGACGCAGAATCCAAACTCGCACTCCTCCCCGTCGCGACAATCGGCGTTGTTCGCGCACTCGGGGGGCGGGATGAACACACAGACACCGGCCAGGCAGGACTCGCCAAACCCACAATCGTCGTCGCTCTCGCAGCCGCCGGGGAAGGTGCACACCCGGTTGATGCACTCGTGCTCGGGCAGCGGGCAATCTTGCGCGGTCTCGCAGAACAAGGGCGGGATGCAGCGTCCGGCGACGCAGTCAAAACCGTCCTGGCAGTCGTCGTCGGAGCCGCAGACGAACGGCTGGCAGGACCCGAGGTCGCAGCGCTCCTCCGGCCCGCAATCCTCGTCAAAGCGGCACTCGGGCCGCGCCACGCACAGACCGTTCTGGCATACCGTGCCGGGGGCGCAGTCACTGTCGTTGCGACACGCCTGCACCGGGCTGCACTGTCCGCCCAGACAGATCTGATCGTCGGGGCAATCGCGGTCGCTGCGACACTCAATGTCGTCCACGCACCGCCGCTGCAAGAGGTCGCAGACCTGCCCCTGCGGGCACTCGTCGTCCCCGTTGCACTGCCCGTCGGCGACACAGCGGAAGTCCTCACATTGCTCGCCCGGGTTGCAGTCCTGGGCCGAGCGACAGTCGCCGTCAAAGACGCATTGGCCGTTGCGGCACGCCTCACCCACATCGCACTCATCGTCCACCCGGCACTCGCTCGGGTCCGGGATGCAGCGGTTGTTGCGGCACAGCTCGCCGGGGTCACAGTCTCGGTCCGTGCGGCACTCCAGCGGGGGGTCCACGCACTCGCCGCGCCGACAGATCAGGTCGCCAGGACAGTCGCGGTCCGTAAAGCAATCGGGTTGCGGAGGTACGCAGCGGTTGGCCTCGCAGACGAGGTCGCCCGGGCAATCGCGGTTGACGCGACACTCCACGGGCGTCTCCACGCACTGGCCGTTGCGGCAGCGCTCGCCGTCGTCGCAGTCGCGGTCCTGGAAGCACTCGGGTGGCTGCGGCACGCACCGCTCGTTGCGACACACCAGCCCATCGGGGCAGTCCCGATCCCGGAAGCAATCCGGTGGAATCGCGCACTCGTTGTCGATGCAGGACAGACGCCCCGGGCAATCGCGGTCGTCGATGCACTCGAGCCCGTCGTCCACGCAGCGTCCCCGGAAGCAGGCGAAACCGCGCGGGCACTCCGCGTCGCGGACACACTGCGCCGTGCGGGTGCAGCGGAAGTCGTTGCAGTCGAAGCCGCGCGGACAGTCGTCGTTGTCGCGACACTCGCCCACGAAGATGCACTGCTCGCCGATGCACTCCTCGCCCGGGTCGCAGTCGCGCCGGTTCTCGCACTCGGGCTCATCAAAGAAGCATTCGCCGCCCTCGCACCGTCCTCGCGGACCACAGTCCTGGTCCCGCCTGCACTCGGGCGGGGAGAAGATGCACTGCCCCTCTTCGCAGACGAAGTCGCGCCCGCAATCGCGGTCTTGCTCGCACTCGGGCGGGTCGAAGAAACAGGCAAAGTCGATGCAGACACCAAACTGCCCGCAGTCTCTGTCGCGCGTACACTCCACACTGAAGCAGCGGCCGTCCTCACAGATGGCGAACTCGCCGCAGTCGCCGTCAACGGAGCACTCCGGCGGTTCAAAGAAGCACTGGTTGTCCACACAGAACCCACCGGGTCCGCAGTCTGCGTCGTCAAAACACTCGGGCGGGATCTCCTCGCACCGACCCTCAATGCAGAACGCGTTGGGGCCGCACTCGCCGTCGGTCTCGCACTCGATGTCCTCGAGGCACCGACCGTCGCGACAGACCTGGTCGTCGGGGCAGTCCGCGTTGGACTCGCAGGGGTCGTCCTGGATGCAGTCACCGCCGGAGCAGACAAAGCCGGGACCGCAGTCCCCATCTCCGGTGCACAGCTCGTCGCGGACGCAGACCTCGTCCTCGCAGACCCGCCCTGGCCCGCACTCCTCGTCCGAGGTGCAGCGATCCCCCTGGACGCAGGTGCCGCCAAAACAGACCTGCGCCTCCGTGCACTCGCCGTTGACCTGGCACGACTGACCGAGCGTATCGCGGCCGCAGCCCGCGGCGCCAGCCACGAGCACCGCCAACGCGAGGACCCATGTCCCCGACCAAACCAACTTTGTCATTCGTGCTTGCCTCACGCGTGGGGAATCCCGCGCACGCAAGATAGCAAAGCTGCCGATCGGACGCCACGACGAAGCGGTGGCACACGGCCCCGGGGCCCTGTGGGACGCCAATCTTGCCAAGCGTGGTTGGCGCGGTGATGATCTGCCCAGTGTTTCCCCACATGCGCCACTACCAACCCCCTGCCCTGGCCTTCCTGCTCGGCGTTGTCGCTCTGGGCGCGCTGACGTGGGTCGGGTTCGTCTATTTTGACAATGACGCCCTCTACGCCGACGTCGCGCGGACGATGGTGACCACGGGCGACTGGCTCAACCCGAACATCCACGGCGTCGCGTTCCTGGACAAACCACCGCTGTACTTCTGGGTGCTCGCCGCGTTCATCTCGGTGCTGGGCGAGTCTGTGGCCGTCTTGAGGGCGCCGGCTGTCCTCGCCGGCGCGATGACCCTGGCGGTGTGTGCCGCGGCCGCCTCAGACCCCGACGAGGACTCGGCGAGCCCGGTTCTGGCGGTACTCATGGTCCTGGCCGTCCCGCTGTTCGTCGGCTATTGCCGACGGGTGTACATGGAGGTCCCCGTGGCCCTGTGTGTGATCGGTGCCATCGTCGCCTACGACCGCGGCTCCCGCGACCGCCGCTGGTACCTGGTCGCCGGCGCCATCGTGGGCTGCGGCTTCATGATAAAAAGCCTCGTCGGGCTCTTTGGCGTCATTCCCTTTGGCGCCCTCATCCTGCTCAGGCGTCGCTGGGACGTGCTGCGGGACCCATGGTTCTGGGCTGGCGCAGGCGTCTGCGCCCTGCTGGTCGTCCCCTGGCACGCGTACCAGCTGGCCGCCAATACGGACGTGTTCCTCGAATTCACGTGGAAGCTGCACGTGGAGAAGCAGATCCTGGAAGCCCAGCCGTGGTCTACGGGGCCCCCGTGGTTCTACCTGGAAGCGTTGGTCGTCCACGCGCCGGTGCTCGGCCTTTGCGTCCTGGTCGGTGTGGGGCGCGTGGTCTACCTGCTCGCACGGCGCCGCAGCGTACCGGATCTGGACCTGCACCTTTTGCTGGCGCTCGGTGTCATGCTCGCGGTGTTCAGCGCGTCGGAGACCAAGAAGCTCCTGTACCTCATCGTCATCGTGGCCCCCGCCGCGGTCCTCGCCGCCCGCGCGCTCCCCGCGCTGCTTCCCAAGCGCGCGTACGTCTGGGCCACCGTCGTCGTCCTGTTGCTGCTGTCGATCCGATCGGTGCCGTTCTACCTTCCTGACGGCGACTTCCTCCAGGGCAATACGGCCAACGTCCAGATTGACGTCGGGCGCGCGGCGGGTGCCGCAGCAGGCCCCCAGGACACGGTCTACGTCCTGGACAACTACTTCTCCACGATCCAGTTCGAGGCCAGGCGGCCGAGTGTGAGCTATTGGCGCAACCAGACGCTTGTGGCGCAGACCCAGCGCATCCCGTACATCCAACATGGCAAGAACATGCGGTCGGTCCCCCCCGAGGGCCGACCGGCCCTGATGACCAAGGCGCAACCGGGGCTGTGGGTGCTGCGGACCGCCGACTACGACGCCATGCAGCGCGCTCTCCCCGACTCTCTGTTCCGGGACGACCACTTCGTACTCATCGACACGCGCTGACACCGGCATCCGGCGCTCGCCACCGCAGGGTCCGACGCGCCCCGTGCGCAGTCAGCCCGACGCGCCGTCGATCCCGCCGAAACCACGGCAGACTCGCCCGCTCACCGCGTCGTGAGCCCATGATCCCGCGAGCCGAACGGCGCCGGGGTCAGGGCCCAGCCTCGAGCTTCAGCTTGCGTCGATGTTCCACGCCCATCTTCTCCACGTGAGCGCGCCATGCGTCGTGCAGCTCCAACAGATCCGCCGCGTCCGAGCTGGCCGAAAGATCCACCAGGTTGCGCACGTCGGCCGCCGGGTCGAACAGCTCGACCTCGCCGCTGCGCAGGCGCCGGACCAGCTTGCGGCCCTCAAAACTCACCGCGCCCACGGGCTCCGGGTGGTGTACGTGGGAGAACACCGGGCGCGCAGGCAGCGCGCCCGCGAGGAGGCCGGGAAAGAGGTTGAGACCCTCACGATCGGTCGGCGCCCAGGTTCCGCCGGCCGCTGCGACGAGCGTCGGGCCAATGTCCATCTGCGCCACGGCTGTGGGCACCCGCCCCGCCCCCACGCCCGGCAGATGCAGAATCCAGGGCACGCGGGTCGACGTGTCGTAGACCGCCCAGGTGTGGTCGGAGCCCCCGTGTTCACTCGCAAACTCCTCCCCGTGGTCGCTGGCCACCGCCACGATGGTCCGCGGACCGAGCCCCATCGCCGACAGCGCCTTGAGCAACACGCCGATGAACCGATCCGTGTGCGCAATCTCCGCGTCGTACCGGTCGATCGCCGTCTCTCCAAACACGGGAACGTCGCCGTGATTGAGGTATCGACCGTGTGGATCAAAGTAGTGCACCCACAGAAAAAACCGATCGTTGCGCAGCCGCTCGAGCTCCTTGATGGCGAGCACGGTCACGCCCTCTGACGAGACGAGGTCCAAGTCGCGGGACGGCGGGTACGCCGGGGTCCAGCTGTCAAAGCCCTGCTCCAGCCCCCACCCCGTGAAGTAGTTGTGGCTGACCACAGCCGAGGTCTTCATCCCGACCCCACGCAGGCGCTCGGGCAAGGTGTTTTCAGCCGGGTGAATCTTGCAGTTGTGCCAACCGCCAGCCGGCGGATAGCTGTCCCCCGCGCACCCGGCCTGGCTGTAGAAGGGCCGCGCCGTCCACATTGCGGAGAAGGCGCCCACGGTCGCGGGGGCGTCGGCCTGCACGTTGTCGAAGACGAGGGAGACCGCGGCCAGCGCGTCCAGGTTTGGCGTCGTGGGCCGGGTGTACCCACCAAAGCCCGTGTGGTCGTAGCGCAGGGTGTCCACGGTGATGAACAACACATTGGCGTCCGCCAGCGCGGGCGGCATACTCACCGTCTCCTCTACCACCGGCGCGACCCACGGCCGCGCGTCGGAGCCGCTGCAATTGTCGTCGACGCCATTGCCCGGAATGTCGACGGCGTTGGGGTTCACGGCGGCGTCAAACGGCGCGCAGTCCGCGTCACCAAACACCGCCCCTACACCGTCGCCGTCCCAGTCTGTCACGGCCCGTAAGAGCCCAGCGCCAATGCCACTGGGTGTGGGGCCATCGCTGGCGCGGCCGAGCGGGGACCCGGTCCCCAGGGCTCCCGCCAGGAGGACCACGAGCGCCGCGGCGGCAATCGCCAGCCCGGCGATACGCCCCCTGAGATACCCCTTCATGCCGACGAAGACGGCCGCCAGCGCACCGGCTCCCCCGCAGAAGACCACCCCCCACGGCACCGCAGACCGCACCTGCTCCTGGAGCGCCAGCGCACCGAGGAAGGCCCCGGCAGACCCCAGTCCAACGCAGGCGGTGACCAGGTTCGGACGGCTGCGCCACGCCGCCGATGCCTCCACGCGGGCGGCGAGCCACGCGCCCGGCGCGCGAAGGCATCCCACTGCGAGGACCGCCAATGCGCCGGCCAACAGGGCGCCGAGCGCAGGGTGTTTGAGCAGGGACCTCATCGCGAGCATCGCGCCGAAAACGAAGACGCCCGCGCCGGCGGCCAGCGGCGCGGTCCGCACCACCCATGCGCGGGCGTCCGGCCAGCGGATGCGGCGGCCGGCGATCGCCGCAACGATGGTGACCGTCCACGCCACGGCCCCGAGCGACGCCGTCGCTCCCAACGCGGCGTGCGAGGCGGCCACGCCGTCGCCCAGCGCCAGCACGCGCAGCGCCTCAAGCGCACTGGCAACGGCGGTTCCCAGGAACACACCGAGCGTCACATCCCGCAGGAGCGCGGATGAGGCAGTCGGGGTGGCGGTGTGGGCAGCTTCGTTCACGGCGCGTCCACAAACTGCCTCAGCCACGCGGCCTGGTCACGCTTCTTTGTCTCCCGGCTTCGCTCCAGATTGCCCAGGTAGAACAGGATCTGGCTGTCCGTCACCGACCAGAGGCGGTGGCGGTTCTCCGGCAGATCCACATTGAGCACCGCAGCGCGACGGCTCAGGCCACCGGCGGCGGTGAGCCGGTCCACCTCGTCCAGGTCGGCGGTCACCACCGTCGAACCGTCGGCCATCACCATCTCGAACACCAACCTGTGGTTCCAGCCACGCGCGTTGTAGGCAAAGGCGCCAAGCGCCTGGACACCCACCGCCCACGCGAGCAGCAACGCAAACGCGATGCGGCGAGCCGGCGCCCCAAGCACCGTCGGAAGTACAGGCACCAGCAGCAACGCCAGCAGCGGCGCAGTGTCTACGATCGGCCTGTACCCGTACGACCAGCCGCCCCACCAATCAAACCAGGCAAAGGCCACAAGCCACGTCAGCAGCGTCCCCACCACCAGCGGCCGCAGCGGGCTCCAGCGCGGATCGCGAGAGGCGCGGACCATGCCGACGAGCGCAAAAACCAGAAACGGCGAGTAGACCAGGAGACCGCGGGACGGGCTGAGCAACAACCCGGCCGCGCCATCCCACACGGCCCAGGTCCAGGGCGACTCGACGCCCTTTCGGGCGAGGTACTCTGAGGCTGTGGCCGTGTGCACGGTCTGGCCAAAACGCACAGGCGAGCCAAAGAGCAACGCGTTGTGAACGGCGAGCACCAAACCAACGGGGACCGCGCCCACCAGCAACGCCACCGCCGAGCGCCGGTGCACGATCGCCAACCCGACGCCAGCGGCCGCCAACAACAGCAGGCTCGTGGGACGGCACGCCACAGCCCAGCTCCACGCCAACCCGGCGCCGGCCGCCCATCCCCAATGCGGCGCGGCCACGTCGCCCGGCAGGCGCCAGCCACGAACAAAGCACCACGCCCCGAGCGCCACAAAGAGCTCGTTGGCCGGATGTTGCCACAGCGCCTGGCTGCTCAGCGTCCACACGCACGTCCCCAGCCCGTACGCCAGCGCGATCAGCACCGCG
>CALBXO010000927.1 GCA_937890335.1 uncultured Pseudomonadota bacterium
GGCGCTGGCGTCGGCGGCTTCTACGTGATCGCGCAGTCGGCCTCCAAGGCGGAGGAGTCCAGTCAGACGCAGCGCGAGGCCGAGCACAAGAAGAAGCTTGAGGGCGCACGGCAGGAGATGTTCAAACAATTCGACGACGCTCTGGCCAGCGGAAAGAATTTCCCGCCCGCGCCGGACAATGCCTACGTGGTCCTCCGTCAACTCAAACTCAGCGCCGGCGTCGGCTCAACCCCGGCGTACAAGGAGCGCGAGACCCGCTTCCTGACGGCCGCAGAATCCGAGATGCAGACGGCGCACCGCGCTTCCAACATCGAACGGGCACGCGGCATCGCGCTGCACATCGTCGCGATGAGTCCGGAGCACGCGGAGGCCAAGCGCATCCTGGCGCTGACAGAGCCCCCGCCCGCCGATCCCGAGGTTCCGGTGGCGGAGGCGGATGCCGGCACGGAAGCCGATTCAGCAGTCGCGGCCGCCCCCGACGTGAACGCCGAGCCAGACGCCGAAGCCGTCGCTGACGAGACCGACGCGGACCCTGCCGTCGCCATCGCGGCAATCGACGACAAGGGTCCGTCCCCCGACGAGCTCGCCGCGGCCAAGGCCAAGGAAGACGAGGCGGCCCGCCTCGCTGACGAGGAGGCCCGGAAAGAAGCCGAGGAAGCTGCGCGACTCAAAGCCGAGGAAGACGCGCGCAAGAAGGCCGACGAAGAAGCGCGCAAGAAGGCCGACGAAGAGGCTCGCAAGCAGGCCGACGATCAAGCCAAGCTCGACGCGGCTGCTGCAGCGCAGCGCAAGAAAGACGACGAGGCGGCTCGCAAGGCGCAAGACGCGGCGGCGCGCAAGGAAGAGGCCGCCCGAAAGAAGGCCGAGGCGGACCGGAATGCCAAGGCGCTCGCCGACGCGCGAAAGGTCGAGGCAGACCGAAAGAAAGAAGAGGCGCGCAAGAAGAACGCTCAGAAGGCGGACAAGAAGAACGACGATCGTGCGGACCGCCGGGAGGAGGCCAAGCGCCTGATGAAGCTCGCCTCAGGCCAAAGCGGCGCTGCGGCACTGGCGACGTACCGGAAGGTGGTCTCGATTGACCCGAGCAACCACCGCGCTCACTTCAACATTGGCGTGAAGCTCAGCGAGCAGGGTGATTTCAATGGCGCCCTCAAACACCTGGAGCGCGCCGTGAAGCTCCGCGGGCGCAGCTCGCACTACCGCCTCAGGCTCGCCAACGCCTACTTCAAAACGGGCAACAAGGCCAAGGCCAAGGCGCAGTACCAGAAGGTACTGGAACTGGACCCGGAAAACCGAGCGGCCAAAGCGATGATTGGCCGGTTCTAAGGGTCCGTCCGAAGACAAGTTGTCGGGTATCGCGCCCAGGCGTGCGTCAGATTTGGCCCTGGCGACCGAGTGCAGCCGCAGGCGCCGCAGCGCTGCGTCGAAGACGGCGCGATTGAGCACGGTTCGAAGACGACGCACGCGCGGCCGATGGGCTGGAGCGATTGTTTCTGCGCGACTCCCAAGCCGAAATCTTGCACCTGACGAACGGGTCGATACCTTCGTCCCATGCGCTTCGCATCCGCCAGCCTGATCGCGGCCCTCCTGTGTGCCTGCACCGCACCGCAGACCCCTCCATCGCCCGAGCCATCTCTGGCCTGGACGCCCGCCACCCGCGTCCTGCCCCGAGACCCCTTCCGCGAGACCGGGTACCCCACCGCGCCGGTCGTACTGCGCGCGCTGTCGCGGTCATCTTCTGAACCCACACTCGCAGATTTCTACCCGCTGCCCGACGGATGGCAGCGCGTACGCGAGGGCGAGCTCGAGGTCTACGTGCTCGGCTCCAGGGAGCGCACCCGCGTCCAGCTTTACATGGACAACGGTCGCATGGACGAAGACGCAGTGGACCAACTGAGCGCTGCGTTTGGAGACCTGAAGAAAAATCGCGTGCGACCTCTCAACGGTCGATTGCTCGCGATCCTCTACCTCATCGGGCAGACCTACGAACGACCACTCATCCTCGTCAGCGGCTACCGCGCTCCGGGCGGGAGGACGCGCTCAACCAGTCGCCACGCCCTGGCGAGCGCCGCCGACATCCGCGTCCCCGGCGTCCCTCCGGAAGATCTGGCGTACCTGATCCGGGCGAGCTTCGAAGAGGTCGGCGTAGGCCACTACCCTACGTCCAAGTTCGTCCACGTCGACGTCCGCGACGCATCGTACTACTGGGCGGACACGTCCGGTCCGGGCCAGAAGCAGCGCGAGCGCCCGCTGGATCTCGACCCACGACCGGAAGCCGGCACCGACTGGACCTTGGGCGGAACCACACTGCCTGAGCCCCTCCGTCCCGTGGTCGACAGCGCGCGGACAATGCGTAACTGATTGCGCAGCCCAGATGCCTGGTGCGCAAATGATTTCGCACCTGGCGGACACCGGCCCCGACGGTCACGAACTACAACTCTGGCACCCTGCTTGCTTGTTCATGCGCGAGCGCCTGAGGCGCCGGAGGTTCGAATGATTGATGCTACCGGACAGCTTGCCGCCCCTTACCAAACGATGTCGCAGAGCCGCACCTTGCGCTGCGCCGCCGTGCTCAATGCCAACGCCCGCGGCGTCAACCGCAAGGTTCACAGCACGCTGCTGGGCATCTTGCCCGCCGAGTGCGTGCACATGTCGAGGTCCGAGGAGGAAGCTGAGGACATCATCAGCACCCTTCTCGATTCCGAGACGGACGTGATCTTCGCCGGCGGCGGCGACGGAACCATCAACCAGCTCATCAACACGCTCCGGCGCAAACTGCGCGACCGTGGACTGCCGCTGATGCGCGGGCCCCTCGTGGGCCTGTTGCCGCTCGGCACAGGCAACGCGATGAGCAACTACTTCAAAGTGGGCAACCCCTACGCTGACGTGGGTCGCCTGGCGTCTGGCGCGCCGCTGAAGGTGCAGCCACTGCGGATGATGCAGTGGAACGACGAGCTGTTCCCTTTCGCGGGAATGGGCGTGGACGGCGCCATCCTCAACGACTACATCGACCTCAAGCGCAAAGCCGCGGGAACCCCGCTCCAGCCGCTGTGCACCGGGCTGTCTGGGTACATGATTTCGCTCTGGTCACGGAGCATTCCGCGGGCCCTGAACCCACGCATTCCGATGCCCAATATGCGCATGTGGAACTCCGGTCGGCGCGCCTACCGCGTGGACGGCGATGGACGCCGGATTCAGGCTTTTGAGTCCGGCGAGTTGATGTACGAGGGACGGTCGCTCATCGCGGCCGCCTCCACCATCCTCAACTACGGGTTCGACCTGCGGCTCTTCCCCTTCGCCGACGCAGACGCGACCCGGTTCCACGTCCGCATGTACTCGGGAAAGGTCATCGTCCCGGCGTCCAGGATTCACCGTATCTTCGACGGAACGTTCCAGGCCAAGGGCCTGCATGATTTCCTGGCGGACTCCGTTCGCATCGAGATGGACGAGCCCGCACCGTTCCAACTCGCGGGAGACGCACGAGGTTGGCGCGAGTCGCTGACGCTCGAGATGTCCGACGAGACCGTACCGGTCGCGGTCGCAGACATTGGTGCGGTGCACTGAGTCGGGTCCGCGCTTCGGATTGACAACGCCGGGCTACGCCGGAACGTACACCACCAGCATCGGGACGCGCGTATTGCGCAAGACTGCGTCCACCGTGCTGCCGAGGAAGCTGCCGGAACTCTGGCTCGCCATGCAGACCAGATCGTAGCCGCTGTCCTCGGCCAGTTCAGGCACCACCTGTTGCAGCGCGCCAAACTCCACACGAACACTGGCGCCGTCGCCTATCCCGGCCCCCTGCGCAAACTCGACCAGATCCCGTTCGATGCTGGCGCGCAGTCCGGTTCGTAGCTCAGGAAGATCGTGCCCGCGCGGCGGGCTCTGCGCCACATGCAGCAGGTGCACTTCGCAGCCGGGCGTTTCGTTGGCCATGTCGGCTGCCAGGCCCACCGATGCTCGTGCCACGTCGCTGAAGTCCACCGGCACCAGAATGCGCTTGTAACCTTGCTCGCTCGGACCACGGGTGGCGAGCACGGGGACACGCACGCTGTGAAACAATTGCTCGGCGATGCCTCCCGTGAACCAACGCTGGAGGAAGCCCCGAGGGCGGGGTCCAACCAGCAGCTGCGTCGCGCCGGTTCGCTGCACGCATCGGGACAAGCCGTCCACGACGCCGCCCACTTCGAGCTCGGCGAGTACTTGCTCGGGTCCGACGGACGCGTACTCCGGCAACGAGGAGGTCCAGTCCATGACCTTCTGTCGCAGGGCCAGAGCGTCCTGCACTTCCCTGGTCACGTGTACGACGCTGACGCGCCGGAGGCTGTCTGCCGCGGCGAGACGCAACGCCTCGCGCACCGCGCCCCGCGATGACTCCGAAAAGTCGGTGCCGGTCAGCATGTGAGTGAGATTCAGACGCGCCATGACAGCGAGTGTCGCAGATCCAGCGAAAGGTGACTACTTCCGCCCACGCAGCTTGGCTGCGAACAAATCCGCGAATGTTCCCATGGCCTGCTCCTGGGGCGGCGCTTCGTGCGCTGCTGCGGACGGGCGGCGCTCACCTCCGTCCCGGTCCCTCCGAGGGCCACGTTCACGGTCGCGTTGTGCGCGCGTCTCCTCGTCGAGCAGCGTAAGACTCAGCCGCCGCCGGCCAGTATCGATGGCAAGAATGGCCGCCTCGAGCGTGTCGCCGCGTCGGAATTGGCGACGGGGCCCGCGCGCCGACTCCCCCATCTCCGAGCTGGGCAGGAGGGCCGTGAGGCCGGGCTCAAGCTCCACGAAGACGCCAAAGTCTTCCACGTTCTCAATCAGACCGGAAACCGTCGTCCCGATGGCATAACGGGTCTCGACATTGTCCCAGGGGTCCGCGGCGAGCGCTTTCATGGAAAGGGAGATTCGCTGCCGCAGTGTATCCACGGCGAGAATCTGGACTTGCACCTGCTGACCCTGCTGCACGACGTCCTTGGGATGCTGCACCCGGCGGAGCGACATCTCGGACACATGGACCAGGCCATCGATGCCCGGCGCCAGCTCCACGAACGCGCCGAAGTTCTGGATTCGGACGACGGTACCGGGGTAGATCTCCCCTTCCTTGAACTGGTCGGCCTGCGTCTCCCACGGCGAGCCGCCGACAGACTTCATGGACAGCGACACCCGCGTCTTCGCGGGGTCGTCTGCGAGGTCCACCGACAGCACCTCCACCGCGACACGCTGGCCCACAGTGACGACGTCGGATGGGTCATCTACCCGGCCCCACGTCAGCTCGGACACGTGCACGAGCCCGTCGATGCCGCCCAGGTCCACGAAGGCCCCAAACTTGGCCAACCGGCGCACGGTGCCCTGCAATTGGGCGCCCGGGGTGAGGGAGGACATGATCTTCGCGGCGTCCGCGGCGCGCTCCTCACGCAGCAGGTCCGCGCGCGAGACAACGATGTTGAGGCGCTTGCCCGCGCCATCCACCTTTGTAATCAGAAAGCGGTACGTCTGGTTCAGGTGCGCGTCGCCGTCCTCGGTGTAGTCCAACTCAATCTGGCTGATGGGGCAGAAGGCCCGCTTGCCGAAGACTGTGACCTCGTAGCCGCCTTTGTTGCGCGAGGTCACCTTGCCCTCGACCGGTAGTTTCCCCGACCAGGCGCTGTGAATCTCGTCGTCCGAGCCGCCGGACGCGCCGCCAAGGCCTCGTGTAAGTTCAACACCAGCGGGGCCTCGGCGTACCACATACGCCTCGATCTCATCCCCGATGTTGACGGTGAGATTGCCCTCGCGGTCCGTGGCCTCGCGCCGCGTCATGAAGCCTTCAGTCTTGTCGCCAAGATCGATGAAGACGTTGTCGTCCCCAATGAGGACCACTGTCCCGCGCACGGTCTCGCCGGGGGCGGAATCAGGGCGCGGGGTGTTCTTGGGCATGCTCGTGTCGAGCATCGCGGCAAAGTCAGCCTCGAGACCTTCGTACTGCGACTCGTCCACGACCCTGACGGCTTTGGCTTCACGCTTGCGCTCGGCCACCGGAACGGACACATCCACGACGCGGCGGCGCGGAGTTACCGCGGGCGCCGCCGCCTCTGCCGGCGCTGCGTCGGCCGGCGCCGCCTGAACCTCGACGGGCTGCGCCGCATCAACCACGGCCTCGACGGCCTCCACAGCGGGGCTTTCCACCGCTGCCTCGACAGCCTTGTTCGCGCTCTTGCGCACCGAAGGGCCCTGCGTCTCTTCCGACTCGCTCATAGTCCTCCCCTGTGTCAGGGGCTCGTAACCCGATTCGAAGCCAGACTGTATGCTACACGCCCCCCCGGTTGGCAAGCGCCCGACCAACCTGCTAAATCCCACCACGACCGTATTGAACCGGATGTAGGATGGGAATCTCTGTGCGACTCAAACTGGTTGGTGTCACCGTCGCTTTGCTCTTCGCCGTCCCTGGGACGCTGAACGCCGAGACGATCCGTCAGAGCGTCGACGTCATCGGCTGGACGAACACCGGAAGCGAGTTGGTGACGAGCGTCACGCTCGAGGCCAGCGGAATCGACCGCGAAGGCGATCCCATCGACTGGACGTACAGCGTCCTCGAGGTTCGCAACGCTCGCAGCGGAAAGGTCCTGAGCCGGTACCGAGTGGGCGCGCCTCCCGCTGCGATGCAGCGCGGGTGGGAGACCGCCAAACCCGAGGCATCCGGACGCGCGTTCCTGGAAAAGGTAGGCGTGACGACCACGGAGGACAGCCAGGTCTCACCCGACGGGCTGCGGGTTCTCGTGGACGGGATCAGCCGCGACTCGGAGCCGATGTCGACCATCAGCGACACATGCCCTGGCTGCAACGAGTGCACGACGCGGCTCGAGCTGACCCTCCTCGACGGCGCCTCACGCATGGCGTTCCAATTGCCAGCCCAGAGCCGGACAGGGAGTCCCTTTGCCCCCGGCGACGCAACCCCTGACTGCCCCAAACTGGGCGTTCGTGCGTTCTGGCACCCGAGTGAGGGTCGCCTGGCTGTCGTCTTGACCGAAGAGATCGCGAGCACGGGTGCGCTGCTGGAGTCCGTCCGCGCCTACGACCTGGACAAGGACGCGGCCGGGTGGAAGGCGACGGCGCTGTCCCGTTCGTCGGCGGAGGCGCGACGGGCGGAGGACGCCGAGCAAGAGAGCCGCCTCAAGGCCGCGCTCGCCGACGCGCAGGGAACCGCAAAAGCGGACGCGCTGGTGAATCTCGGAGACCACCGCCGACACAACGGCGATACCGACGGCGCCGAAAGCTACTACGTCTCCGCGCTGGCAATTGATGCCAAACACCCTCGCGCACAGTTGGGACAAGCGCACGTCTTCGCCACCCGTGGGGACCAGAAACGCGCCGCCAAGCTGGCACGCAAGATTGAGAAACGAGACAAGCGGGCCGGCGAGCTCAACGCAGAGCTCGGCCTGTTCCACATCGCGACGGGCGACGTGGACGGCGCGGTCCCTTTCCTCCAGGCCGCAGTCGACCGCGGTGGCGGCGCCGATGCAACCGCTCGGTTGCGGCTCGGCGAGCGCATTCTCGACGCAGACTTGTCGGCCGGCCTGGCGTACATGGACAACCTGTACCGCAAGGTCGAAACCAGCGATGTCGAGCCCGGGCTCCTGGCGCGAATCACTGTCCGTGTCGCGGAGGGCCACATCCACCTCCGCGACCTGGACGCGGCCGCCCAATACCTCAAGTGGCTCGATCCCAAAGGCGAGGACGCCCGGCGGCTCGCGCTCCTCATCGGCGCGCTCCGCAGTGGCGGGGCATCGCAGATGATGCCGATCATCGACGGCCTGGATTCGTTGCTCGCAGGCAATCCCGGCGCGTGCGGTCTCTACTACGTCAAGGGAATGGCCTACCTGCGATTGACGCAGCCCACGGAAGCGTACGTCCACCTGGCGGCCGCCCTGGCCTGCGACCCGTCGCTTGAGGAGGCACATTACTACCTCGCCGACATGTATCGATTCGCGGGTCGGCTGGAGGCCGGGAGCAGGCACTTCCAGCGCTACCTGGATCTCGCGCCGCCGCGGCGTGGAGACGACGCGCGCAACCTGCGCCGCGCCGTGGCGGCAACGATGGTACCGCGCATGGCGCACATTGGCGTCGTGCTGCTGAGGTGGGAGTGCACGTCGGGCGACGCGCTCGTCTGCAAGGGCGTGCTCTTCAACAGCTCGCCCGCTCCCACCGGGGCGGTCGCCGTCTCGCTGTCGTCTCAGTTGAGGTCACGGCGCAAGGTCGTCAATGGGCCCCGTGCTGAGTCCATCGTCGCCGACATCGCTCCAGGTCAGAGTGTGAACTTCGCGGTGCGACTTGTGCTGCCAGAGCCGGGGTACGTGGTTCACCTGGCCGCGGGTCGCTCGGAGGTCGAGCGAGAGCTCAACCACACCCCCGTCGCCTACTGAGCCAGCGCCGCGAGGACTTCCGCGCGACACTGACCGCCCACGGCCAGAGTGCCCATCGCCGCCGAGCATACAAGCTCGCCCCGAGAGCGGCTCCCGCGCATCTCCATGCAGAGCTGGCGCGCGCGGCTCATGACCAGGAGCCCCGCAGGCGACAACTCGGCAACCAGATGGTCCAGTATCTCGCGCACGAGCCTCTCCTGGACCTGGGGCCGTGCCGCGAAATGCGCGACGACCCGAGGAAACGCCCCGACGCCGCCGATGGCCTGGCCGGGCACATAGGCAATGTCGATCCGGCCAAAGAAAGGCAGCAGGTGATGCGCGCACATGGAGTGAAAGTGCAGCTCCCGAATCAGTATCGGCGAGCCATCGTCGTTCGGATTGGGAAAGGGGCTCAAGCCTGGCGCGGGCTCGTGCAGCCCCCGGAACAACTCCCGGAACAGCTCAGCGACACGCTCGGGCGTGCCCTGCATTTCAGGGTCGGAGCTGCCCGCATCCAGCGCCTCGAGAAACGCCGCCAGGTGCCCTTCCGCGCCCGCGGAATCACTCACAGAAGACTCCCCTGGTCGTCCGGTCCGGCAATCACAGCAAGCCCGAGGTGTGTGTACGCGCGGGCAGTGGCAATCCTGCCGCGCGGCGTCCGCTGAATGTACCCTTCCTGGAGCAGATAAGGCTCGTAGACATACTCCAGCGAGTCCCGCTCCTCGCCCAGAGCGGCTGCGAGAGTCGACAGCCCAGCCGGCCCACCGTCGAATTTCGTGATCAGGGTCCGTAGGTAGCGCCGGTCGTTCTCATCGAAGCCCGCCTCGTCAATCTCGAGCAGGTTCAGCGCGTCGTCGGCGAGCTGGGCATCGACAACGTCGACGCCGCGGACCGTCGCCACATCCCGAACCCGTCGCAGCAGGCGGTTCGCGATACGCGGCGTACCACGACTGCGCCTG